>CALFUU010000072.1 GCA_937929835.1 uncultured Saprospiraceae bacterium
TAGTTGTCAGTCAGCGATGATGTCAGTAGACGAAAAATATTCTACGCTTACTGTTAATTGGTCATTTTATAAAAAATAGTCTACGACTAATTATCTATTCTCAACAAAATTATCCCGTCAGCTGTCAAACAACACCAACCCGGTCTTCCACCATCGCATCATTGTGAAACAACAACACCTAAATTTTTCATTTCGACAGAAACAAAGTGGAGAGGAGAAATCTGTTCTAGCTAGGAAGTAATTAAACCACCTAAATATCAAACTTCCTCATCAAGACAGGCAGTATAGTCAAATCCGCCACCAGCGCAGATAACAGCGTCACACTGATCAACATTCCTATCACTTGCGAAGGCTGATTGTTAGAGAAAAGCAAAACCAAAAATCCAAAAAAGAGAATAATCGTCGTAAAGATGATGGCCTTGCCACACTCTTGGAAGGTAACCTCCATCGCTTTCTCTTGGTCACCCCCATATTGATCCTTGGCGAGTTTGTACTTACTCAGGAAATGAATGGTGTCATCCACAGCAATACCAAATATAATCGCAAAAACTATAGAAACCCCTGCCTCTAGAGCCACTCCTGTGTAGCCAATAAGCGCAGCTGCAAAGAGGAGAGGAATCACGTTTGGCACAAGTGCCAGAAACAACATCTTAAAGTTCTTAAACAATAGGCCCATCAAGACACTAACGATCAGCAAGGCTATTAATAAGCCCTGAATCAAAGAGTCCTTTACAAATTCAGAATTCTTATCCAACAACATTCCAGTCCCCGTCTGTTTAAATGTAATCACATCTGGGTCTATGTTATTACTAATCCATTCATCGACTTCACTGTTAAGTTGCTTGATATTTTGGGCACCAATATCTTTGACTTTTGTACTGATTCTAGTCTTTCTTTTATCCTTACTAATAAGAATTTCTGTACCTGAATTGGGAATCCTAGACACCAATCTTTTAATACGTGGGTAGGCTTCTTTGCTCGGCATCTTATAGAAGTCAGGGTTATTGCTATTCTTCATCTGATTGACAGAACTAACAACAGTGGCCATAGACATTGCCGTCTGTATCTCATCTAATCCTCGCAAATGCTTTTCAGTTTTATCTATTGCTGACATTACTTCATAATCGTAAATATCATATCCCTCTTGTATTGTACCTGCTAACTCCAATGGCCTAAACCCAGCAAACTGCTTCTCGAAGTACATAAAGTCTTCTGTAATCTTTGCTTTCCGAGGCAAGTTGTTGACCATATCATAGTTGGTATGGACCTTAGATATTCCATAAGCGAACACTACCAAGAGTATCAAACTAAGTATATAAATCTGTTTCTTCCCTCTAATAGAATAGGCATACGCCTTAGACAACATGTTGCCCCATAGATCTTTCTTTTTATGGTCAGAAATCAATTGATCCTTATCAAAGAAAGTGAGCAGCGGACAAGTAAACCCAATGACGACCACATAGGCTAAGATCACACCTATAGCTGAATTGAGGCCGAAATCTTGTATCGGGATAATCTTAGAGGTAAATAAAGTCGCAAATCCTGCCGCTGTCGTTAGAGAAGTGAGCATCGTCGCCATCCCAATCTGCCGCACGGTTATCCGCATAGCTGACTGCTTGTCCTTTCCTCGCTTAAGCTCATCAAGATACTTGGTCATTATGTGGATCACATCACTCGTCCCTACGATAAGCATGAGTACAGGATAGAGCGCAGCCATCAGAGACAACTCCCTACCGAGCAATGAAAGCAAGCCCATAAAGATGAGCAAACCAATACCTATAGAGCCCAGCGCTATCATTATACTCACCCATCGCCTAAAAAGCAGAATCATAATGATACTGATCAGTACACCTGAGATTACTGTAGATAGAATGATCTCCTTAATCTGTATTACCGTCAGTTCCGCTTGGAAATAAGGGCGACCAAGCATATGATACTTTTCCAATCCCGATATAGCCAGCAAGCTATCAATGCCAGCCATCATTTCGTTGGATTCTTCTAGATAGACATTCTCCTCGGTTTTGATAACAACGACCGTCGCTGTAGCCTCCTTATTGAGCAGGGTATAGAGTATGCGCTCGTCGCTAAGCAATCGCGCCTTGTCTTTCTCTAGTTGCACTGGATCATCAAGATGCAACGCAGGTATACTCGACGGCCCAAAAGGGGTCATTACAGGATACTTAAAGTCTGGTAGAGATTGAACCTGCTTGACATAGGGCACCTCCTTGGCTGTGGCTCTGCTAAAGGTTTGTACAGTCCTTAGAAATTCAGGCTCAAATACATCGGGCTTATTTTCGAAAGCCACCAACAAGAAATTATCGTCAGACTCGAACTCTTTAATAAAATCTTGGAAGAACTCTAAATCAGGGTCTCCTTGCGGAAAGAATTGCTCGAAATTGAAGGCAAACTTCAGATGCGGCAACAAAAACAAACACCCTATACTCATTACCCCAAAGAAGATAAGGAGTGCCTTTCTCTTCTTGTACATTTGGTCAAACCGCCTCGTAAAATCCATATGGCTATATTAACAATGAAAAACCAGGTTGGATTAATAAAGGTGGCCTTTTCTTAGCGTTAATTTGATCTCCCTCTATACACTAGGCCACATATAATCGACCATCCGTATATCGAGGCATATGTCATAGGAATACTATCTTTAGCCCCGTGGAAGCCTATTTGCATAAAGACAAAATAGAAGCCGGTACTGACGAGGCTGGTCGTGGTTGTCTCGCGGGACCTGTCTTTGCTGCTGCAGTCATCCTACCTAAGGATTTTGACCATCCCTTCCTGCGGGATTCTAAACAGCTCAACTCCCTCCAGAAGAACGAACTATATGACCTCATCAGGCAAGAATCCATCGCCCACTCTATCCAAAAAGTCTCCCCAAAGAAGATAGACAAGATTAATATTCTCAATGCTTCCATCTTAGCGATGCACAAGGCCATAAAAAGCCTACTTGTCCAACCAGAATTTATACTTGTAGATGGCAATAGATTTACTCCTTACCCACAGATTCCCCACGCGACTGTGATAAAAGGGGACGACAAGTACTTCTCCATCGCTGCTGCCTCCGTCCTCGCCAAAGTGGCTCGAGACCGTTATATGACCAGGATGTC
>CALFUU010000073.1 GCA_937929835.1 uncultured Saprospiraceae bacterium
AATAAATCTTGTTGTTCATAATAATAACTTGGTTTGTTGTCTATACTTGTCTATACCGTGAAAGCAAGTTAATACTTATTCGAGAAGAATAGGGCCTATCATTGATGTTGAAGGCGACACTGCATTAACTATAAATAAAAACCGAATAGCGTATTTAAAATGCACTTATCTGCTGAAGTCAACTTGCTTAAATTGCTAATTACTAACTAGTTAGTCTCTTGTCTCGCCGACGGGCTTTCATTTTTGTCTTGAAACAAAAACGAATCAAAAAATTCAAGGCTTATTTCATTTCTTAACGGTTCTAAAAACTACAATTCCTAAACGGTCTTAAACTCGCCTACGGCTCAAACACAAGCCCGTTCTTAACTGAATTCTAGCCTTTATAACCTAAAATGAAAGAGGCCAGAGGCTAAATTTCACTTCTCATATATTAATTTTTTCAGTGTTACCTAAGTGGGCGATTCGGTTAAATTTTTACCAACTTAAAATTATAGTGTCCAATCATAAAGACGGACAAGTGGTGTAGGTCGTTGGTAGAATGGATAAAAAAATAACCCTTATGGAAATCTTATCTAATTCTACTTTTATCCTAGTCCAGAAAATGACTGTACTACTGCTCTACAAACAAAAAGCTGCCCCTACAAAGGGCAGCTCTAATTTTCCTAGCAAAACTGAAAGGACTAACAAATTCAGGTTCCCTTCTAATAGATGTAGACTTTATAGCCAAAAGATACTAGAACTTTCCATTCTGATTCTTCCATTCTGATCTTGCTGCAATAGTCTCGATGACGTCCCAGTGCTCAACAATCTGCCCGTTCTCTAATCGGAATAGATCATAAAATGAAGTGGACTCACCTTTGCCAAATTTTCCCTCACTCATAGCCAAAACAAAGTTTCCTTCACCCAGCACCTTATGTAATTTAGTGTATTCCATTACCAGTCCGTTCTCTGCAAAGTATTTCATAGCCGCACCAAAACCCTCAAGCCCATCTGCAACAGCTGGATTATGTTGAAGATAGTTCGTCGGATTAATATAGGTGGTGATCTTCTCGTTTTGATGATTCAGCAAGACATCTTCAATAAACCCTCTAATCGTTGCTTTGTTGGCTTCCGTCTTGTCAATATCCTTTATTTCCTTAGTACCATCAAACTTTGTTCTCCCACTAGGGTTAGGGGGTTGCACTTCTATCATATTGTCCCAATGCTCGACAATAAGACCGTCTTCAAATCTAAATACATCAAAGGCTGCTTTAGGCCCAAAAAAGTCGTACTCCGTATGCGTAAATACATAATCCCCATCTTGAAAAGCGCGCACCACTTTTGCAGAAAAACCACCCTCTGGCGCATTCTGCATAACGGCTCCAAATCCTGCCAGGCCATCTCCTACTGCTAGGTTGTGCTGAATATACTTCTCTGGATTGATATAAGAGATAGGGGTTTTATCTCCAGTATTGAAACTATTCAATAAGGATACTACTTTTTCTTTGTTAGAAATTTCCATTTTCTTCTTTTGATTTTTTGATTGTGTAATAGAATTGGTTTTGGAAGAACAGCTCATAAGAATCACTGTCGACACAAGTAATGTGTGTATAAAAAAAGACTTCATCATAATGCTTTTATCTGAGTAAATGAGGATACAAAACTATGACTGAAGTCAATCTTATAGACTATAGGAATAAGCCTCAAGACTGTAATAATGGGAAAGTAGATTAATGGAGGGCTCTGTACTGTTCAGGTGTTGACTGTGTCTGTCGCTTAAAGTATTTATAAAAATTGGTCGTTTCCTCAAAACCAGCTATATAAGCTATCTCCTTGATGGAAAGCTGAGTATTGACTAACAATCTCTTAATTCTGTTGGTGCATACATCATCGATAAATTCCTTTGCCGATTGATTGATGATACTTCTGGTGATGTTATTCAGCGTCTTTGTACTCATTCCTAACCGCTGCGCATAGTCTTTGACCCTAATAGTGGAAAAGGTCGACTTTTCAACTAGTTTTTGTAGCTCAAGAAACTCCTTTAAATACTTTCTGTCTATACGAATTTGCTGATACCGAGACTTTATTCTAAATAACTTAGAAATCAAGATGTGCAACTCACTTCTAATAATCTGCTGGGAAAAATTATCATCAACAACCAAATATTCTGATGAAATTCTATGAATACTGTGGAGAATCTCTGTATAATCCTCTGGCTTCAATTTAAACTCAGGAGAACTCAGCAGTTCATTAAAAAGCAACATACTCTTATGCGCCTCCATCTCCTCCAAGTAGGCAGTAAGAAAATCAGTTGTAAACAGCAAAAGACTACCACCTAACTTTGAAGATTTATGAAACTTATGGACTTGTCCTTTTCGTATGGTCAATAAAGAACGTTTAGCACAATCATAAGTCGTAAAATCTATTGCGTGCTGTCCTTTGCCTTTATCAAAAATAATTATCGCAAAAAAATCTATGATGTGGTAATCCGTAGAAGAATGATCAATATGCTCCTTATTCTGAACATCCTCGTATCTAATGAGATCAAAATAAGATTTGGGATTAATGGTGTTGGCAAATGAAATCCTCTTCACTTTCTGGGAATGGTCTTATGATTTGTAATAAGTAACTAAAAGGCTAATCTTGACTATAAACCCTAAGTACAATTCAGCTATCAACAAGCATCAAATATATATTCTCCTGAGCTCCCAATAAAATAACACCGCCATAATTGTATATTTAGTTCGACTAATCTGCATATAAGTTATGAAAGACTTTCTTTTGTTTTCACTCCTGCTTCTGACAGCAACATTACTTTCCGCTCAGAGCGCTATCTACTCAAGTGCTTCAACCCACCACCCTATTGTGGCTCAAGATGGAATGGTCGCGACACAGCACCATCTCGCTACAGACGTCGGTGTCGCTATCCTAGAGGCAGGTGGCAATGCTGTCGATGCAGCTGTCGGGGTTGGCTTTGCGCTGGCTGTGGTATTGCCGAGAGCAGGGAACTTGGGTGGTGGAGGATTTATGTTGGTACACGATGCTGAGACATCAAAAACAACGGCCATAAACTACAGAGAGAAGGCCCCTGCTGCTGCGCACCGCAATATGTACTTGGATGCTAAAGGGGAAGTTGATAGTCATAGCTTTAATTCTAGTTACCTTTCCGTCGGTGTCCCTGGTACTGTGGCTGGACTCCTTCACGCCTTAGATAAGTATGGCACAATGACCGTGGACCAAGTCATCGCACCCGCTATCCTGCTTGCGGAAAATGGATTTGCCATCACACACGACCTTGCCGCACTCTTGAGCAAATACAAAGACCGCCTGAGTCAGACACCAGCTTCTTCGGCGCTCTTCTATCCAAACGATACCCCACCAAAAGTGCACGATACATTTGTCCAGAAAGACCTCGCTTGGAGCTTAAGGCAGATAGCAGCTCGTGGCCACAAAGGATTCTATGAAGGCCCTCTTGCTAAGAAACTTGTAACCGATATGAAAGCCAATGGCGGCATCATCTCCAAGAAGGACTTAAAAAAATATAAGGTCTCTGAGACACCAGTAGTGTCTGGTACTTATCGTGGATACGAGATTGCTTCTATGCCGCCACCAAGCTCAGGAGGTGTCCACTTAATCCAAATCCTCAATATCCTAGAAGCCTACGATATCCAATCCAGTGGGCACAACAGCGCCGAAACCATCCATCTGATGGTCGAGGCTATGCGCAGAGCCTACGCGGATAGAAGTGAGCACCTCGGAGATCCTGCTTTCTGGGATGTCCCTGTCAAGGGTCTAACTTCCAAAGCTTATTCAACAGCACTGGGCAAGACAATCGACTCCAATAAAGCTAGTCTCTCTGATGACATCAAACCAGGTCAGCCAGAGGATTATGAGAGCGAGGAGACCACCCACTTCTCCGTCGTCGACAAATGGGGCAATGCGGTGAGCAATACCTATACACTGAATTTTAGTTTTGGCACAGGGCTCGTCGCAGCTGGTACAGGCATCTTACTCAATAATGAGATGGGCGACTTCTCTGCTAAGCCAGGTGTCGCCAATGCTTACGGACTCATAGGTGGAGAAGCCAATGCCGTACAAGCAGGCAAGCAACCACTCAGCTCTATGACACCGACTATCGTACTCAAAGATGGTCAGCCTATCTTGGTCACAGGAAGCCCCGGAGGTAGTAGAATCATCACGACTGTCTTGCAGATCATTATGAATGTCATCGATCACGAAATGAATATAGCCGAAGCCTCGCACGCCTCTCGTATCCATCACCAATGGTACCCAGACAAGCTGTATTATGAAAAGTATTTCAATGTTGACACCCAAAAAATTCTAATGAACAAAGGGCATCACCTCGAGCAGCGAGCCGC
>CALFUU010000074.1 GCA_937929835.1 uncultured Saprospiraceae bacterium
CGCTGAAAGAGTTAACCTGAAAATCCAAGAGATAAAAAGACTAGCAAGAGGATATAGGAACATCACAAATTTCATAACCATGATTTATTTTCATTTAGGTGGATTAAACCTGAAACCCACTAAATTTGGCTAAGAGCCAAAGATTACGAGGAATACTAAAGGTTGATAAAGACTTCGATTACAAAAAGGTACTGACAGAAGAATTAAGCAATAAATATGGCATCTAAAATATTTGTTGATTCTGATGTCATCATAGATTTTTTTACTGACCGTGAGCATTTCGCCAATCCTGCAAGTTCGATTTTTGAATTGAATGAACTTGGGGTAATTCATATATATATTTCAGCAGTTAGCCTAAATAATATTTATTACATAGTTCGCAAATTTTTAGGGCACAAAGACACCATCAAAATAATCGAAGAATTGGTTGATATAACTGAAATTATAGGTACTACCAAAAAGGAAATCATCCAAGCTTTGAAGAATGATTTCAAAGATTATGAAGACTCTGTACAATACTCTACTGCATTAAATGTAAAAGGACTTGAAGCTATTGTAACCAGAAATACAAAGGATTATGTCAATGCCAAATTGCCAATATTTACTTCAGAAGGTTACATCAAAACAATAAGTGACAAGACGTAGTTTGTTGAACTACAATTGGCGATTACTCTTTTCAGAGTTCTGTCCAAGATCTTATGTGTGCATATTTGACCGAATACCAACAGCTTATCCAAAAAAGCTCGGCATCGACGGCCCTTCCATTAGCCTAGCGGTAAACTGACCTATCATCTGTGGCGCAGAAACAACAAAAAACAGAATACCCCAAAGAGCCCCATACAAGTGAGCACTATGACCTATACCATCAGCTTTGTTAGACCTATCGGCCCAGCTCGAGTAGACCAGGTAACCGACCGCAAAAACAATGGCGGGTACAGGTGGATAGATAAACCAACCCCAAGGATTGAGCAAGCAATAGATGAGTACAAGTGCAGAAGTAGCCCCCGAAGCCCCTATAGCTGAGTAGCTTGGATTGTCTTTGTGCTTGAGGAATGAAGGTACATTTCCAGCTATGATTGCTGTGAGATAGAGTAAGACAAACATTACCGGCCCCATCGCTCCAAATAACCTTGTAAACATTCGCTCTATAAACTCTCCAAACATCCACAGCACGAAGCCATTGATCAAGAGATGATTCATACTACCGTGTAGGAATCCCGAACTCAACCATCGGTAGTATTGCTTTTCTCGCTTCTCGGTGTAAGGATGATGCTTGAGAGAATCGAACATACTGCGATTGCTAAAGGCTTGATAAGAAGCCAAAGCGGTAACGATAACAAGGCCTAGAGTTATGGACATATTGCTTTTGTATTATAAGAAGCTACAATCTATTACTTATTGTGATAAGGTTCATTATTAAGGATGGTATAAGCGCGGTAGATCTGCTCTAACAGTACTGTCCTTGCAAGGTGATGACTGAAGGTCAGATCCGACAATCTGAGTGTACGCTTATACTTTTCCTTGACAGCTTTACCTAACCCATAAGCTCCACCTATAACAAAAATTAAGTTTTTAACAGAGGCGGCCATCTGCTGTTCCATCAATTTAGAAAAGCTCATAGAATTATAGGTCTTACCTTTTTCATCCATTAAGAAAACAGATTTTTCCTCTCCTAAGTGCTTTAGTAGAAGAAGCGCCTCTTGATCTTTAACTTCTTGACCAGAGAGACTGGAAGAGAACTTGGGTGGTGGGATGGCAATTATTTCTGCAGACACATAAGACTTGAGTCTCTTGAGATACAAGGCTTCTGCCTCGCTATGGTGGTTCTTCTTATCCCTTCCGATGTAGTATATTTTGATCTTCACTACTTACGCATCCAACCTTTGATATCAGGATCTACGACAAAGTAGCGTCCATTGATCTCTGATACTATAAAGAGCTCCCTAGTATTCTCGCCTACATTCTGATGGATGATCTCCAGTCGCTTACCCTTAGAGACGGTGACGATACCCGCGTGGCCATAAGGATTCTTATAATTTGGGCCAAAGACCATTATATCTCCTGGCAGGGGTCTGTACTCGGAACCGTTGATAAATTGATATAGGCCTCTATCGTGATTAAGCTTGAGGTCGGGTAGCGTCTCATCAAAGAGATCTTTCGCGTGACCATAAGAGTCTCTCATCCTATGCCCATAATTGATAAAGTAGTACCGCTTGACAAATTCTACACATTGGTACTTGAGACCTAGATTATAATTATCTACCGTCGTATTTCTGCCAAACACATTCGCTTGATCGCCATTATAGTACACATTAATGCCATTGTAGCTATCGATAACTTCCCCGACTTGAGGTGGTGTTCTGATGATGCTGAGCGGATCAAGTGGAGGCGTGGTGGTTGGCTCAGCAGTAGGGAGCACCGAGAGCAGACACAACAAAGAAGACACGAAAAGTAACTTAATCATAAACCTTAAACTATACGCTTGTAGCGCTCAAATGTAAATAAGATTTGTCTCCCGAGAGTTAGTTAGGCCTCTCCTTAATACCACCTTGACATTTTGTATAAATTTGCACCCATAACAAAGTCAATAGATAAAGATGTTCGAAAACTTAAGTGACCGGTTAGATAAGGCGTTTAAAGGGCTGACGGGTGATAATAAGATCACTGAGATCAATATAGCTCAATCCATTAAAGAGGTGAGAAGGGCCTTAGTTTCTGCGGATGTTAACTATAAGATAGCCAAAGAATTTACCGATAAGGTCAAAGAGCAGGCTTTAGGGACAAGAAATGTCTTGAAAGCGGTCAAGCCAGGAGAGCTAATGGTCAAGATCGTTATGGACGAAATGGTCCAGTTGATGGGGGGTCAGGCTGCTGGCATCAATGCGAAAGGTAATCCAGGCGTTATCTTGATTGCGGGACTGCAAGGTTCTGGTAAGACCACATTTACGGGTAAGCTCTCCAAGTTCCTAAAGGAGAAAAAGAACATGAAGGTGTTGGTGGCTGCTTGTGATGTGTACAGACCAGCTGCCATCAATCAGTTGTCCGTTATAGCAGAACAGGTGGGTGTTGACATCTTTAAGGATATAGAGAATAAGAATCCTGTTGATATAGCGGGTCAGGCTGTCGTGTATGCTCAGAAGAACAACTACAATGTTCTGATAGTAGATACTGCTGGTCGATTGGCTGTAGATGAGGCGATGATGACCGAGATAGCAGCTATCAAAGACGCCATCACACCTACAGAATCTCTTTTTGTAGTGGATTCTATGACGGGTCAAGATGCAGTGAATACAGCAAAAGCCTTTAATGAGGTGATCGACTACGATGGCGTCGTCTTGACAAAGTTGGATGGGGATACGAGAGGGGGAGCTGCCCTTTCTGTTAAATATACTGTAGGGAAGCCGATCAAGTTTGTCAGCACAGGGGAGAAGATGGGCGATCTGGATGTCTTCCACCCAGACAGAATGGCGCAGAGGATACTTGGGATGGGGGATATCGTTTCTTTTGTCGAGAAGGCCCAAGACCAGTTTGACGAAGTAGAAGCCAAGAAGCTCGAAAAGAAAATCAAGAAGAATAAGTTTGACTTTAATGATTTTCTCGGTCAGCTCAATCAGATCCGTAAGATGGGTGACTTAAAGTCGCTCCTAGGTATGATACCCGGTATGAGCAAGCTCAAGAATCTCGATATCGATGATAGTGCTTTCGGAAAGGTGGAGTCTATTATACTTTCCATGACACCAGAGGAAAGGAAGCGTCCAGAGCTTCTCAATATGAATCGTAAAAAGAGAATTGCCAAGGGTTGCGGTCGTAATATCCAAGAAATCAATATGTTCATTAAGCAATTTGATCAGATGCGGAAGATGATGCATATGATGACCAAGGGCAACAACATGAACAAGATGATGGAGCAGTTTGGAAATATGCCCAATATGAAAGGATTCGGCAAGTAGTCAAGACCTTATATATTAGGATAGTTTCTTATGCGTTACTATTTTCTTTAGATTAAATCTGATGATTTCTTCATATACATCTTAGCGGATTGACTATATTGGTCTATCATTAAGCTTAATATGAGAAATTTATCTTTACTGCTGGCTCTATTCTGCCTAGCACCCTTATCTAATTTTGCACAATTATCCAATGGGTCTATCGCTCCTGATTTGACCATAACAGACATTAACGGAGTTACCCACGATTTATACGCCGATTATTTAGATCAGGGTAAGTCTGTGCTATTGGATCTCTCAGCCACTTGGTGTCCACCATGTTGGTCTTTTCATAACAATGGTGTTATGGAAGATTTGTACGACGATTACGGACCCATTGCATCAGAGTACTACTTGATACCGATGATGATAGAAGTGGATCCGAGCACAAATATGGCTTGCTTCTTTGGACCGACCGGATGTAATGGTTCTACTTTGGGCGACTGGTCAGGGCACCCTTATCCCTTATGCAATCCATCTTCCTCAGAGGCTTCTGCTATCAATAATGATTTCTCAGTCAGTTTCTTTCCGACTTTATATATGATTGCGCCTTCAGGTTACGTACAATTGGCTCCTTCCTTGGGCGGCACAAGCTACTCCGTGTTTGAATCTTGGTTAGCAGAGTCTTATCAGATGGAAAATTCTACTTGGACTGTGTTACAGGATGATTGCGCTTTAGGTGAGATTGATTTTAATACTTTCCAAGGCCACGGCACAGTCAGTTACAATTGGTCTAATGGAGCAACTACCGAAGATATCAGTGGGCTCACCACTGGTGATTATAGTGTCACCCTTACGGATAGCAATGGCTACACAGTAGAATTTGGACCAATAGGCGTAGTTGGTGGGGAGCAAATGTCTGAAGACAATGCGACCTTGACGGACATCGATTGTTTTGGAAATGCAACAGGTGCTATTTCAATAAACATTACGGGTGGCTCAGGCAATTATGGATATGAGTGGAGCAACGGTAGCGATGATGGACCGACGATATCTGACCTGATAGCAAATGATTATGAAGTAACGGTTACAGATCTAGATACAGATTGCGAACTAGAATTGGAGTACGAACTGGAAGAACCAGATGAAATAGAAGCTGAACTCACGATAACAGATGCGGGTTGTGGTGGTGCTATGGGAGAAATAGAGTTTGACATAGATGGTGGCGTTAGTCCTTATGAAATTGTAATAGGTAACAATGTCTATACACAGACGACCATTGCGCTATCACCGGGTTCTTATACAGCTGATATTATTGATCAACATAATTGTAGCTTGAGTCAAGATTTCACTATAACGACTCTGCCTCTGCCCACAGCAATCAGCAATGTTTCAGGCGCAATTGATTGTGCAGATCCTAGTGTAACATTAAGTTCTATGGGTTCTTCATCAGGATCTGAGTTCAGTTATGCTTGGTATAGCGACAATGGTAATTTCCTGAGTAACAATAGCACGTATCAAGCGAGTGCCGCAGGAACCTACACTTTGTATGTGACCAATACTTCAAGTAATTGTTTCTCTACTTCAGACATCGAAGTCATCAGCAATGTGGCTATCCCTACAGCCGTCATTATGCCGATAGGCAGTCTCACCTGCAACAGCACAACTATGACCTTGTCAGCTGCGGGATCAAGTGCAGGTAACAATATTACATATAGATGGTCAGATGACAATGGTGGTAATATAATCGGTCCTAGTACAACAGGCACTGTTACAATTGATTCTGGCGGAGATTACAGTTTATTAGTGGAAGATAATTCCAATTCTTGTGAGAACCTAGTTCATATATCGATTGTAGAATCGACAACTCCACCAAGCTTAACGCTACCAACCAATCCGGCCATTTGCACCGGAGAGTCAAGTCAAATTTGTGTCAACGTCTTAGCCGATCAATCTATAGAATGGAAGAATCAAAGCGGGACGGTCATTAGCACAGAATCTTGCTTGACATATAATACAGCAGAAACTTTTATTGCAACTCTAACTGACAACATTACAGGCTGCTCCAGCACACAAAGTATAGAAACAACTATCAATACGCTACCTAGTGCTGACATTTCAGGTAATCTAGAATTCTGTGCAGGAGGCTCTACAGTTTTATGTCATCAGAATCTGGCTGATATAAATTACAACTGGTCACTCAATGGTCAATCTTTAGCTCAGACAACTTGCCTCACCATTAACCAAGCAGGTCAAGTCCATTTAACCGCAACCAACTCTCTTACAGGTTGCTCATCAGACCAAAATATACAGACATTTATCCAGTCCGCTCCTACGGCATCACTCTCTACGCCTATGGGTACGGAGATAGATTGCGATTTGACACAAGTAATACTGGATCTAGAAACTACAGCCAATGCTTCGATAACCTGGACGGATGGGCAGGGCAATGTCATCAGTAATGCTGAAGATATTTCAGTAGGTGCTGGTCAATACTTGTATAGTGTACAATCCTCATTAGGTTGTACAACACAAGGAAATATTACAATCACAGAAAACACAGAGCTGCCACAACTTCTCTTGACGACACCAGAAACCCTAACCTGTACGACAACGGAGACTACACTGAATTTTACTACGACTAGCTCGAATTACGACATCGTTTGGTCTAATAGTCTAGGTAGTATACTTATGGGTTCTAATCCAACAGTAACTGAATCTGGGGTGTACCAAGCAGAATTGACAGATGCCAATGGCTGTACCGTCCAACAATCAGTCACTGTAGAAGACAATACCACTACACCAGTGGTCAGTATTATGGTACCCAATATATTAGATTGCAGTACACCATCTGTCAGCTTAGAGCTAGAAGGAGACTTTGCTAATAACACCATCGACTGGCAAAATCCGCAAGGTGTACATATAGGAAACGCAGCATCTCTCACGGTCTATGAACCTGGCACATATACAGCTACCGTAACTGGCACCAATGGATGTAGTACAGAAACGTCTATGACTGTTACTGCTACTAATGATCTCCCAGAAATAAGCATAGCTGAACCAGAAAAACTAGGCTGCTTACATCCTTTTGTAGAACTTACCTTAGAAGGAGACTTGAATGGAAACACTTACAGTTGGATAAACGAGCAAGGGATCGTACTCAGCGTAGACCCCATCTATATGGCCACGAGTGCAGGTAATTATAGAGCAAGAATTACAACCCCGGCTGGTTGCCAATCTGAAGCCAATGTTACCGTTGTAGAAAGTGAGATTATTGAGATAATGGCCTCGTTCGACTATGAAGTGATGGGTAATAGTATCTCGTTAATCAATAACAATGCTGGTGCAGTGGAGACAAGTTTTCTATGGGAGCTGGGTGATGGACATATTTCAAACGAAGAAAATCTGAGTGAGTATACTTATCAAGGTGCAGGGGATTATGAAATTTGCTTAACAACTAATAATGAATGTGGAAGCTCTAGAAATTGTGAGACTATTACGATAGCTTCTGCATTGAGTTACGAGTTGACGGTACAGGATATAAGTTGCCCTGGTGGCACAGATGGACGTATTATCATTAATATGACAGGAGGCACACCAGCATATAGCTATGTGTGGAATGATACATCTATAAGTGGAATGGGCTCAGGAAATCTCAATTCAGGGGAATATCAAACTACAGTTACAGACGCAGCGGGTGTGAGCATCGTTATAGACATAACACTTGCAGAACCACAACCTATAATAGCCGAGGCGACGATAACATCAACGTCTATGATGGATGCCAGTGGTCAGATTTCTCTAGCTATTTCTGGTGGCACTTCTCCCTATCAGATAATGTGGGATGATGGCTCCGAAGGTATGGAGCGCGATGGTTTGAGTCAAGGTACATATATGGCCGTGATTACAGATGCGAATGGCTGTCAGATCGTCAGTAGCTTTATAGTAACTGGCTCTACAGCAATTACAGAAATCAAGAACCTCAGTCACTTTAGTTTAAGTCCTAACCCTGCTTCCAATGAAGTCAATGTAGAAGCAGAATTTTTTGAAGAAATAAAGTTGGATATCAGTTTGATCAATGCTCGAGGAGAAAAAGTATTCAGTGACCGAGTGCAAACTGACTTAATCTCAAGACGATTAGACTTGACGAATTATCCTTCAGGTGTTTATCTTTTAGAACTAAGATCAGGACAGCAGGTGAGTTATAGAAAACTCATTGTTACAAAGTAGAAGTCTAGGAAAGGAAATAAATGAAAAAAAGTCAGAAGAGCTAGGGCCGTTTGGTTTTAGCTCTTTGCTTTTTCAGAAACGAGATCTTGTAGTTCCTTTAGCTTCATCATCGCTTCTATTGGCGTCAATGTGTGTAAGTCTAGTTTTGTGATGACTTCTTCCAATTCCTTGTAATTCTCAGAGCCTAGGTCAAAAATATTAAGTTGATGTGTTGGCAGTGCACTCTGTTGTTTTTCGAGAGTACTTTTGACTACATCTTTTTGATCGATAGATTTTGATTCCAGATCGAGAAGTAAGTTTTTTGCTCGACTGATGATAGACTTTGGCATTCCAGCAAGCTGTGCTACATGTATTCCAAAACTAGCTTCGGATGAGCCTGCTACTAATTTCCTAAGAAAGATTATTTCATCTCCTATCTCCTTAGTAGAGACGTGATAATTTTGTATTCTATCAAAACTATCTGCCAGCTGATTCAGCTCGTGATAATGGGTCGCAAATAGCGTTTTGGGTCTGAGGTCTTTGTGATCGTGTACATATTCTGCTATAGACCAGGCTATAGAGATACCGTCATAGGTACTTGTCCCTCGACCGATTTCGTCCAAGAGAATTAGACTCCGCTCAGAGAGATTGTTGAGGATGCTAGAGGTCTCATTCATCTCCACCATAAAAGTAGATTCTCCACTAGAAATATTATCCGAAGCACCCACTCGCGTAAATATCTTATCCACGATACCAATGGTTGCAGCATCCGCAGGTACATAAGAGCCCATATGCGCTAGGAGGCAGATAAGCGCAGTTTGCCTCAGGACGGCAGACTTACCAGACATATTCGGTCCAGTAATCATAATGATTTGCTGGTCATCACGATTGAGATAGACATCATTGGGTACATACGGATCATCTGGCGGTAATTGCACCTCGATTACAGGATGCCTTCCCGCTTTGATATCTATCGTATAACCATCGTTGATAACAGGCAATGTATAGCGATGCTTCTCTGCGACCTCGGATAGGGATTGATAGCAATCTAGCTCCGCGAGGACCTTGGCATTTTCTAAAAGGGTAGAGACATAGGTCATCGTCTTATCTACCAACTCCTTGTAGAGTTGCTCCTCGAGAAGATTGATCTCATTCTGTGCCTGTAGAATCTTGGATTCTAATTCTTTGAGCTCAGGTGTGATGTATCTCTCCGCACTTTTGAGTGTCTGTTTACGTATCCAGTTTTCTGGTATTAGATCCTTGTCTTTATACTTATTGGTAACTTCGAGATAGTATCCAAAAACATTATTGAAGCCGATCTTCAGGGAAGCTATGCCTGTCGCTTCTGACTCTCGTACTTGGACCTGTGTCAACTTATCCTTCCCGTTATTGGCAATGTCTCGCCATTCGTCTAGTGTCTCGTTCCAACCATCCTGTATGACTTGTCCTTTGTTGAAATTAACGGGTGCATCCGGACTGAGTGTTTTTCTTATCAGATCTTTTAGATCATCACACCGATTCATTCTCGTGAGTAAGACTTTGTAAGCCTCAGAAGTATCTTCTTCAAACAACTGGAAAGTCTCATCAACAAGATCTAGAGCATTGGCAATTGTCAATAATTCTCTAGGATTGACTTTACCTAGAGGTATTTTGGAAGTGAGTCTTTCTAAGTCACCTGTCGTTTTGAGTTTGGTTTGTAGAGCAGCCCTTTTAGACTCATCTTGTAAGAGGAGCTTTACACGTTCCTGTCTAGCCTTGATTTCTGCTATATCCTTAAGCGGCAACAATATCCACTTCTGTAACATCCTGGCGCCCATAGGTGAACAGGTCTTATCAATGATACTGATTAAGCCCTTACCGCCTTGGTGATTACTCCTTATCAACTCTAAGTTTCTAATGGTAAACTTGTCAAGCCACATATACTTATCAGACTCGAGCTTGACCAACTTGTTGATGTGACTGAGATTGGCTTGCTGTATTGTAGAAAGATAATGTAGGATCGTTCCCGCTGCAATCTGTGCTAATATTTTTGACTCTACACCAAAGCCTTTCAAGGAAAGCACATTGAAATGCTTTAATAATATCTCTCTGGCGTAGCTATGCTCATAATACCATTCGTCCAGACCGTAAACAAAGGTTTCTTCGTCTATGCTTTCTGATAGCAACTCTTGCTGGGCCTTAGAGACGAGCAGCTCATTAGGTGTAAAACTCTGCAGCAGTTTCTGAATAGATGCTTTAGAGCCTTCATGGACAATGAATTCGCCAGTAGAGATATCGAGAAAGGCAATGCCGTAATGCCCTTTGTCAATATGAATACTAGCCAAAAAGTTATTCTGTCCTGCATTGAGGATGTTGTCGTGGGTAGTGACTCCAGGCGTGACAACCTCAGTGACATCTCTTCTGACGATCTTCTTCTCTTTGCTAGGCTTCTCCATCTGTTCACAGATCGCCACACGATAACCTGCCTGTACCAATTTTGGTAGATAGACATCAACTGAATGGTAGGGGAAACCTGCTAACTCTATATCCGACCCACCATTATTTCTACTCGTTAGGACAATGCCTAATATTCCTGCTGCTTTCACTGCATCTTCTCCAAAAGTCTCATAGAAATCTCCAACTCGAAATAGCAGTATAGCGTCTGGGTGCTTGCGCTTTATCTCGAAATACTGCGTCATCAGAGGTGTGACCTTCTTAGGTTTGGATTTCGGCTTCTTTGCTGTTGGTGTTTTGATAGCTTTTATTGAGGCCCCTAAGATACTCACCTCAACGAATAAGGAATGATTATAATCTGTAAATCCTCCTTGTTTCTTATAAAGAATCAGCTATCTTTGCACCTTGTTAAAATTCTGAGGGTCGATATCGGCTTAATCAGGAATGGCTTAACCACATAAATTTTAACTTAATGCCAGTAAAAATTAGACTTGCACGAAGAGGTAGAACAAAGAAACCTTACTACCACATCGTAATCGCCGATGCTAGAGCTCCTAGGGACGGTAAATTTATCGAACAAATCGGATACTACAACCCAATGACGGTTCCCGCGTCTATAGATATAGACAGGGACAAAGCCTATGAATGGCTAATGAAGGGTGCTCAACCGACTAATACAGTTAGGGCAATCTTGAAGTTTAAGGGTGTATACTATCGTAAGCACCTGATGAGAGGCGTTGCTAAAGGCTCATTCTCTGAAGAGAAGGCGATGGAAATGTACCAAGACTGGATCAATGCCAAAGAGGAGAAGATCGCAGCAAGAGTAGAGCAAACGAAAAAAGAGAAAGAAGAATTCTGGAAAATGGTCTCTGGAGAAATTAAGCCTTCTAAGAAGAAGGCTGATGAAGCAGCAGCTGAAGCCTTCAGAGAAGGGGAAGCTGAGGGTGGTGATGCACCAACTGCAGAAGCAGAGGCTGCAACACCAGAAGCGCCGGCTCAGCCAGAAGCACCAGCTGCTCCAGAGGTGAAAGCTGAAGCGCCTGCTAAAGAAGAACCTAAGAAAGAAGAGCCTGCTAAGGAAGCACCAAAAGCTGAAGAGCCTGTAAAAGAGGAGCCTAAGAACGAAGAGGCTGCTAAGAAAGAAGAGGCACCTTCAGCGGAAGCGGTAGCACCAGTTGTTGCAGCAGCGGCAGCTACAGCAGATGCTAAGCCAGATGACTTAACGAAAATAGAGGGTATTGGCCCTGCAATTTCGAAGTTGCTGAATGGTGCTGGCATTATGACTTTTGCTGATTTGGCGGCTAAGCCAGTTGCAGATGTAAAACAAGTTCTTACGGATGCTGGTAGTCGATACCAAATGCACAACCCAGCAACTTGGGGTCAGCAAGCAGGTATGGCTGCAAAAGGCGAGTGGGATGCACTCAAAAAGTTACAAGACGAACTAGATGGTGGAAAGCCTCCAGTTGCGGCTTCTGAAGAAGAATAAGTATATTGCAACTATAAGAGCAATCTTAAAGACATATTGGAATTAAAAAAGCCTAGTAAAACTGACTGTTTTACTAGGTTTTTAATTATAAAACTAAGCTTTATGCAAGAATTAGATATACGTTACAAGACGATATTAGATGATATAAAAACATCGATCCAACTCTCTGAAGAACTCAAAACTTACCTTGACACCGAAGAGGATGAAGATTATAAAGCGCTAGTCACTGCGCATGAGCAACCCATACATACCCTGTACGAACAGATCGCCGCAGAGAATCCTCTTCAGCTAGTCGCTTTTGAAAAACAGCTTCTAGATGAGAAATTTGAGGGTTTGTATCTACCAAAAGCTATGGGCTACGCCGTGCTTAGAGGACGTGTTAACGAGCACATCAAGTATATCAGACCACAAGACCACTTTGCTCAGATTCTTGATTTCATATTAAGCTCAATGAATTTTGATCAGATCAAGCAAAGAGTGGGGCAGTCCATACAGATTTGCTTCGCCCTGAGTAGTGATATTTGGATTACAAATATTCTAGCTAGCGTCACCAACAAGAGAGCGCATAGTTTCTTAGAATCTCAAAGATCTATTAAGTACAGAGATGCCAAGCTTAGGAACACAGCTCTAGTTAAGTATAGGAAACAATTTCAGAGCCTTAATTTTGAAACAGCAAAATTTCCTAAAGACAAGAACGAACTCTTAGTAGAGGCGGGTAGTCTTGAGAACTTTCTAATATACAGAGGTACAGGTGATCATAATAATCAGAGCCTCAGTGCTGAGCTTAATCATTTTGTTGGCAATGCTGACCTAATGGGAGAGCCGAGTTATTATCAGCTTTGTCTACTTATAGGGCTGCTCTATGAGTTAGATGATACGGGTAAGGCCAATCTGAAAAAGACATTGACAACTATAAGAACAGAATACGATCAAGACAGTACGCAGTTCTTTACTATGACCAACAATTACTCTGATCAAATGCACGGCATCAGTTTGGAGGCAGAAAAGAGATTGGCTCAGTATATCGATAGAGCTATCGATGATAAACTGACGGCTTTCTTTAATATGCTAGATGTAGTGAATACCAAAGGGTACGTCTCACCAGAAGCTACAAATGCTGTGAGAGAGTACTATTATCAGAATGAAGGTCTCTCTGAAGAAAACGAAGCCATCAGAAAATCCACTTACAATAAGCTAGCAGACTTTCTCAATAATCTGACTGTAGAGGACTACAATGAGTACTTTGAGATAAACAAAGTATTTTCAGAATATATGGAAATCTACGGCAATCAAAAGTTCAATCAGAATCTAAAGGACCTTAGTCTTAAATATGTTAAGAAATGTCTTAAGCATTATAAGGACAAAAGATCAAAGGAGTATCAAGACATTAAGAAGTTTGTCAAAGCAACCTTTGTCGATTATGGATTTATGACTGAGAAGCAAGTGACAGAATTATTCAAGACAAAAAGAAAACCTAAAGTCGCTACCAAATAGAAACTTGAGAAAATGTCAGGACTAGTCAATGGCTTTTTGAGTTATGCAAAAGCTCTCCCGTATCTCTTTAAGGGGTGGGCTTTAAAGTACTTGGTCTTGACAGGTATATTGGCAATTGCTTCTCTAGCAGTGATGGTCGGCGTTGTCTTTTTCAAGGGTGATGAGCTAGTACACCTTGTCTTAAATCTATTTAATCTGGATCTCATTCCGTGGTTGGATACTGGACTGGAGTGGGTCGTGAGAGGCATTCTGTGGGTTATATGTATTTTATTATTCAAGTATCTTATTCTGATATTGGCTTCGCCCTTCCTTAGTATTGTTTCTAATAAAGTAGAGTCAACTATATATGGAGAAAGTGTACAAGCCACAAATGAAGAAGGTTTTATGGGCTCACTAGGGAGAGCTGTTTCTGTATCTGGAGGCAACTTGATTAATGAGATTCTGCTGACAATTCCATTGCTGATATTTAGCCTGATTCCAGGAGTAGCCATTGTTACAACTCCATTGATTTTTATAATTCAAGCCTACTATGTGGGATATGGAAATCTGGACACATATCTAGAAAATAAATTTTCAACTAAAGAGAGTAAATCCTTTGTCAAGGGAAATAGAGGACTTGCTGTGGCGAATGGCAGCGTGTTTCTAGGATTATTGCTGATACCTTTCTTGGGTGTCTTTTTAGCGCCTATTTGGAGTATCATAGCAGTGACTATAGCAGGGGAATCAAAACTTCGTCAGCAGGCTACTGTATAAACTACGTCCGGTCCGCAAAGTACACCTAACATAATATAGGCCATCTGGTAACGAGGTCACATCAATGCCATTATACCAATCATTAGTAATCAGTAGTCGACGACCATCTACAGAAAATAATTCTACAGTGGCTAACTCAGCAGCAGATCCCATTATATGCAGAAGGTTAGCTGTTGGATTGGGATAAAAGGAATAACCTTCAAGTTCGGCTTCGCCTACCGAACTGGTTTCTAAAATGAAAATAGTATCTATCCTACAGCCATTCTGATCCTCTATACCTACAGGATAGGTACCAGGAGGTAAGTCCGTGATGCTTGAAGAAACTGCTTGATCAAATGGAGGAGGCCAAATGTAAAAATAAGGTGCAATACCACCCTCGACTTCCAAGGAAATGCTACCTCCTCCAGCAAAGCTCGGATTCGAAATGGTAGCGACGATGTGTAAGGTATCTGGACTAAATATGGATATCGTATTAGACAAGGTAGAACAGCCGAAATCATCAACTATGGTGGCTTCATAAATACCATTGGAAAGCGAATCTGCTATCAGACCCAATTGACCATCACTCCACACTATTTGATATGGTGCAGCCCCGCCCTCGACGGCGATTTGAGCAGACCCTTCATTGCCATCCCAACAAAGATTATCGGATTTAGTCGGGGTTGAAGTTATTAATGTTGATTGTGTAACAGTAACAGAATCACTGACACCAATACACCCTTCGCTATCGGTTATGGTCAGGTTATAAGTACCAGCAATCAGCCCGTCAATAGTATCCATTCTTGCGGTACTAATTATTTTTTCACCTGAACTCCAATTATAATCTAAAGGCAAATTTCCATTCAGAGCCCTCGCTATGACACTACCAGTAGAATCCCCAAAGCAAGCAACTGGATCTAACATAGCTGCTTGAATGTCAATCGGCATATTCTGGTTGGCCACTTCAAATGAAAAGACATCTGACTTACAATCAAAGGCATCTACAATGGTTACCGAGTAAGTGCCTGATGTAAGTGAGTTGAGAGAATTGGCCTGTCCACTCTGGCCATCTTGCAAATTCCAATTATAGTCAAACGGACCTACACCACCATTGATTCCTATTGCTAAGAAGCCATCATCGCTTCCGGCACAATTTACATTCACTATACTATCGAGAAATGCGGTGATGGGTTCTGGCTGAAAAATTGTAAAGACATCTGATACAGCGGTACAGGCATTTACATCTGTAATTGTGAGCATATAGTCTCCTGCAGCTTTATTTATCAAATCAGGAAGATTACTTCCATCAGACCAGAAGTATCCATAAGGTGCCGTCCCTCCTTCTACATTGATATCTATCAAAGATTCGTTTTCGTCAAAGCAAGAAATATTTTCTATGTTATTAAGTTGAATCTCTAAAGGTAAAGGTTGTTCGATGAGTATATCGTCTACAATATCTATGCAGTCATTCTGATCAGTAATTGTGGCTGTATACGTTCCAGCGGATAGTCCATTAATGATACTTGAAGTTTCTCCAGTATTCCATTGAATACTGTACGGAGAGGTTCCTCCAAAAATACCCAGCTGAATAAAACCAGTAGAATCTTCAAAGCACGCGTTATCACGCTTAAGCACTACACCTCCAGTTATAATATTGGGACCTTTAAGTGTAAGAGAATCTATAACGATAGAGCAGAAACTATCATCACTAATGGTCGCAATATAATTACCGTCTACTAAGCCACTGATCCGACTACCCTTAGCGCCACTATTCCAATCAACGGCATAGGGAGGTGTACCACCTTCTATCAACAATTCGATGAGCCCATCATTTCTGCCAAAACAAGAAGGCGCATCCATTCGCCGAACACTGTAAACTAAGATGTCATCATAATCTACTATTATAGGCTCAGAAACCAGTTGACATCCACCGACATCAGTTATCGTACAAAAATGAACGCCAGCTTCTAGATTCGTTACCGTAGCAGAAGTCTGCCCACTACTCCAAGCATAATTATATGGAGGTTGACCGTTTATAGCTTGTATGGTTACAGCACCATTGGCTTGTCCAAAACAAGAGGCATTCCGTATATCACCCAAAATAAATCCTATGTTGCTCTCCTTAGAATCATCTTCATCACCATTGCAATTTTCATCGATTTGGTTGCACAAAATTTCTGTTGCTCCAGGAAAAATCTGGCGATTAGAATCATCACAGTCGCCACCCACACTAGCAAAGCCCTCTGGAATATTGGAACTACAAACAGACACACGTTGATCAGAATCCCCAAACCCATCCAAGTCCGCATCCACAAAAACCAACTGAGGCTCGATCGTATCTATACCGATTAACTTTATATTGTCGATAGCTATATCCCCACGTATGGCATTATCTAATTTATCTCCAACAAATCGAATAAGGCCTCGATCAAAACTGGCTGGTATTTCTAATGTGGCTGAATTCCAACCCTCTCCTTGATCACCTGACAGCGCCCAGATTCTATTCCATACAAGAGAATCAATCGAGTACTCTACAGAAAGTTGACCAACATCTTGACCTAACATATTGTAGCTAAAAGAAAGTGCACACTCAGCATTATCGGGCTTGGTCAAACAATCTGAGATGAGTATGATTTGACTTGCCGCAGCACATTGGGCGATTTGATTTTCTATATAGATGTAGTTTCCATCTCCACTTACATCAGAGTCGGGTCCCGTAAAGCTCGTAGGTGTCAGGCCACTATTGACGAGCCAGTCACTTTGGTTAGTTGAGTCGTTCTGCCATACACCATTCCAGTCACAGTCCACATCACAAGCAGATTGACAATTATCCAAGTCGTCAAAAGTTTCTCTGAGAGTACTATTGGCGCAGGTTGTGATGAAAGGAAAAATGCAACTCTCAGGTGAGTTACTCGAGACACCACACTGAGCGGTTACGATCAATTCATATTCTTCACCGGGCTGTAGATTAGGTATAGTAAAACTTCCAGCAGAGCATAGGACTATTTCAGAAAAGGTCAATTGAATGGGGTCATCCTTTATTTTGTAGGCTAGCTCTAGAGATTGGCAATCAAATTGATTTTCCCATACAACGGTAATATTATCGGCCTCTACATCTGTAATAGCCAAGGAGGGTGGTATGATACAAGCCGATTCAATAAAGGACAGATTGATATATTCCAACACACCGAGATCTCCATTCGCTCTATCACATATACGCAACTCCCATATGCCATCGGGAGAATTATCAGAGTACAATTCAGAGAGCGGCATCTCAGGCTTTACAATGCCAACAAAAGGAGGAACAAAATCAGCAATATTCTCACAGGCATTATCAGAAAACTGGAAAGCACCCTCACAAGCATCTAAAGAACGATCGCCATAGTTATCAGATCCATTACCATTATGTTGGCTCAAGATTGTCATCTCTCCAAACGGTGACCAT
>CALFUU010000075.1 GCA_937929835.1 uncultured Saprospiraceae bacterium
CCAAGGCACAAGATTTTCAAACTATCAAGTTGTCCGATTTTTGACGGGATACTACCGGTCAGCCCGTTGCCACTGGATACTGTTATGGCACAATCTGCATCTCCATCTAGATCAAGGCAGGTGACACAACCGTTCTCATCCAGCCGAACCCCATACCACGTGTCTATAGGTTGGGTGAGATCCCAACTTATCAACCAGTCTTCGCCTAGTGTGTTTTTGTAGAAATCTGCAAGCACAAGTGAATCTTGCGCTCGACAATTGTCTAAGTTGTCTTGTGCAGTTAGATATATTGGGCTCGTTATCGTCAGAAGTATAACGACTAACATAATTGTCCCTTGCTGTATATTGGCCCTCATAATTTCAGGTATTAACTTTGAGTTGGACAAAAGTTGTGATGACACTCTTCCCCTCCTATAAGTCAATCCTGTCGGTCCATACACTAAATGCTGGTCACTTTTTCTTCACAAAATCTGCAGGATTGACGCAGACCTGTCACTAAAAACAAAAAAGGCAGCCCTCATGTGAAGACTGCCTTTAATATGTTTTTTAGTATAGACTTAGTCCAGGTGGATAGTCTTACTAACTAATCCTTCTTCAAATCTTACATTAAGAATATGCATTCCTGTAAGCGCACTCAAGTTGTCTAATCTATAGTTATGATGAGATAGGTTGTTAACTCTCGAGATAACTTTACCTTCTATGCTCATAAGCTCTACACTGATAATCTGCTTGTCAGACTTCAAATCGATGAAGTCACTTGCAGGATTAGGTGTTACAGAAACTAGATCTGTAGATAATAAATCCTCAGTAGCATCACCACCATCAAAATTAGCTCTACATGGTAAGTCAAGTGCTACACAAGCTCTAGGCAAGATGTAGTTCATACAGGTCTCTAGATTGCCTCTCGCTTTTTCTGCAGACATATTTTCATTTCTAAATAATCCTACCTCGTGGAAAGTACCTGCGCCTGATGGATGTGGTACTGCATTCCACGGTGCACCCATTGCGCCTAAGAATAATGGGGTAGGAGCATTAGGGTCCCACCATTCGATACCCAAGCCTTCGTCGAGACCAAATGAGTTAGGTGGTAAATTAAATGGAAATACACCCTCAAAGTAATCGTGACCAGCTATTGCAGAGTTTTCTCTAGCCAGTGCTGTTGTAGGATCATCAAAGGTTGCGTCATAGAAAATCTGATTAGCACCATTATCCAATTGAGATTGACCTACAACCTGTACGCCTTGTACTCTAACGACATTAAGCATACTCCCTGGTACTGTCAATACAGCATCATTGTATGGTGCGAACTCGTCATTAATGGCTTGGATGTTTACCATAGGAATTTCATTGTCGTTAAGCCAGCTCACGTCTCCTAGAGCACCACCTAAGGTCACAGCAAATGATACGCGGCTGCTGATCGGATCTCCGTTGGCAAAATTTGGCACATTCGCATAGTTGGTTGTATCTCCAGCAGGTAAGCCAAATGCACCATCTGGAGCAATTGCCAATTCCTTGCCTTCTACATCACCATGGTATACAGGAACAACCATCGGTGTCTCAGGAGCACCATCACCATCTGTGTCTAGCAAAAATTTTGCTGGACCACTTTCTGTAGTAAGAATCTCTTCATAGTTGTCTAGACCAACCATTCCGTAGACTATATAGCCTCCAGTTCCTTGGCCAATAGCCGTAATTCTAGTAGGGTCAATGTTGTAAGGGTTACCACCGTCTTGAGCTAGAGCTCTCATAAATCTTACAGCAGTATTACCATCTTGTACGCCTCTATAAGCTGCTTGGATAATACCCAAGGCTCTGAGGGGCTGTGTACTAGCACCTGGATTCCAGCCAGTTCTGTAATCAGCTGTAGCAGCAACGTAGCCTCTCTGTGCTAGCTCTGTACAGATGTCTACCATAACCTCATCTCTGAATGACCCCGGTATCTGTTGGTTGACACCTTGTGGCAGAAAGTTACCTGTATGCAATACCAATGCAAAAGGTCTATTTGTTTCTGTATCACCTACTGGTTGGTAGACGTCCATCACAAGAGGTTGTGGGACAGCCTCCCCAGCAGTTGCAAGTTGTATCACAGTTGCATTAAGGCCATACACCTCGGTAGATACTTCTACTTCAGTAAAAATTTTATCCAAATATCGCTCTTGTGCCTGCGCCAAAAGACTGATTGAACAAATCAAAAAAAGTGTAAAAATTCTTTTCATTATTAAAGATTTTAGATTTTCAAATTATTTAGAAAGACTATCATAAGTCCAACTGACGTAGGCCAATCTTCCGATTCTTGGTCCTCCGTAAGTTTGGAACTGCGCATTGTCAAGTATGTTAGTCGCTCCGATTTTGATAACGGAATTTATTTTTGACAAACCGAAACTAACTTGTCCGTCCAACATGTCATAGGTAGGTACGAGGCCAGTAAATTGAGGTGAACCCTCAAATAAAAACCCTTGCACCCACTTATAATTAAGATTGAAACTGAAATTTTTCAACCCACCTATTTGTAGTTTTCTTCCACCAAAACCGATATTAAATTTGTGTTCTGGCGTGTTGAAAGCAGGGATAATAGGATCGTCCAATATCTCTTCATTGAGCGAAAGTCTATTCCATGAATAGTTTCCATTTATAGAGTAATTGTCTGAGAGATAATAATTGGCACCGACGGCAACACCTTGTGTAGAGACCCTGTTGATCGAATTTGCAGAATATCTAAATGGTTGGATATCTTGGATGGCGACGATACCTTGGTTGACCGTAAAGTCAAAATCTACGCCTATGTTGAAGCCAATAAAGTCGTCATATACACTGTAATAATAGCCTGCGTCCAAAAACAACTTATCGAATAAAGTGGTTCTGTAACCCAGCTCTAAAGTTTTCACTTTTTCTGGCCTAATTGGCGCAATATCAAAACTATCAAGTTCGCTCAGATCATTGGTGTCAAAGAAGTTAAATAGAGACTCCACAGTTACCAAATCTTGAGCGCCATCTAGATTACCTGACAGGATAGCACGACCCACATTAAGTTGGAGGTATTGATCGGCAAGTGTTGGATTTCTTATTGCTGAGGAATACGAGATTCTAAAGAAATTGTTTTCTGATGGTGTATAGACCAAGGACCCAGCTGGAGATACGAGTAAGTTGAAGTTCTGGTTCTTATCTGCTCTTACTGCAAACTGTGCCTTTAATTTATTATCAAAGAAAGACTTTTGGATACCCGTGTAGGCGCCGACTTCAGAGTTTCTAATTTTTATATCTAACGAATCAAAAAAGACAGTCCCTCTGGATTCTGGTGCATACAATCTATAGTTGGCACCTACTGTGATTTCGTCAGCCCAAGACGGCTTGAACTTATACTCTCCGTGCACGTGATAGAGCGCCGAGTTGTCAAAGAATCTTGTTCCGCCTTCATTTCTAAAGCTAGAGGTGATGTCCTCAAATTCTGCATCGAACTCAGCGGTGCCGGGAACGAAATAGGGTAAAGACGTCGAGCTACCTTGTCCAGGTCCATTAGCAAAGGCGGCAGCCTCTGCGTGCCAATCTCTTAATAAGCTTTCATTATCATCTAGCCACTGCTGCGCATTGATAGGAAATTCTGTGTCAGGTATAATTTGGCCATTTTCATCAAATCGAATCTGGAGTTCTGGGAATCCTGCTTCTCTTATTTGGGGTTCTATGTTGTCGACCCAGTATCTTTGGTAGTCACCAGACCATTCTACATCATTTTTGGTTCTATCGAGTAATTGTAAAGCGGTAAAGAAGGGATCATAAGAATCTCCAGCGCTTGTTCTTGTGGTATAAGCTCTGAGGAAGTACGTCCCCCTTTTTCTAAGCTCCAATCTATTTTGTAAAAATGTAATTCCTTTTAAACTAAATCTGTTGTCCCCTTGATAGACGGTGGTTCCTGATCCAAAGGAGTTGGCAAATATCAGTTCAGGTGATTGCTCCGCCATATCAGGTTTGAGCCTGTAATGGAAGTTGGCTCCTGCCTTATAATTTCTAGTGTCATAATCAACGAGGTCAGCTTCCTTGTAACCAGGTCTTGCAAAGTAGATCAGGCCTGGCTGGAAATTGAGACCAGATTCTGAAAAGTCAAAGGCATTGGAAAATTCATCACCATACCAGTTCACTCTGTCATAACCTCCAGGATTAGACCTATCAAAATCCGTATCGAATACCGGGTCATCATTGTCGGCTTCCCAGTCATCCGCTCTCAGCAATTCTAGATTAAGTTTGTAGGCAAAAGTCTTATCTCCGTTTTCGTTTTCAAAAGCATCTGCCCATCTGATCGCCCCTTTCAGATAATTTCTTTCACCACCCTTGAGAGAGGCCGATAGACCTTCATAAAAATAGGGACTTTTTGTCTCCATACTGATTACGCCATTAAACGCATTTGGCCCATAGAAGGCAGAACTTGCACCGACTATGATTTCTACTTTGTTGATATCTAACTCTGAAGTACCTAAGAAGTTACCAAGAGAAAAATTAAGACCTGGTGCTTGGTTATCGATACCGTCGATGATCTGCAATGACCTGACGGGACTCGTACTATTAAAACCCCTTGTATTGATGACTTTAAATCCTAGGCTCGCAGCTGTCAGGTCTACACCCTTTAGCGTTCCGAGACCATCATAGAAGTCAGCAGCCGGTGTTTCCTTGATCGCGATAATGTCTAGTGCCTCTATAGTAAGTGGGGATTCCTTTTGCTTTTCTGATATTCTGGACCCTTTGACTACTATCTCTGTGAGTACATTGGAGGTTTCTGCCATAAATATGTCCAGTCTCCCCGTCTCTGCGACAGTAATAATTTTTGTTTCGTAGCCTATGTAGGAAATCTCTAAGTTGAGCGGTAGAGATTGGGTTGTACTGAGTTCAAAGCTACCGTCCCAGTCTGTGATAGTCCCTTCCGTCGTTCCTTCAATAATTACATTTCCACCAATAATGGCATCGTTGGTAGCTTCATCGAAGATATAGCCTTTAACTACATTCTGACCACATAAATTGAGTGCGAAAACTAAAAATAGACTGAGAAGGATACAACTTTTTGACATATTGACTATGTAGATAAGGTTTTAAACTGTTAGTTAATATAAATTTATCAAAACAACCCTAGATTAAGACCATATTCCCCACACAATTTAGTTCAGCTGCTTTTATCCTCAGATTATGTGTAGAAATTGGCCCTTCTGACAATTCTTAATAATAGATTTAGCGTAGTATCGGGCTATAGAAGCTATGTTTGTATACCGTCTCCACCAAATCATCTGACATTTGCACTTTCCATGGTATGTAGCGTCTAGAATTTCCAAGAAGACAACTTCTGGCTATTCAGGTATGATTATCAAGCTTGCTGTAGCTTCTATAGCGCTCAGTATTGCGGTGATGATTCTCACTTCTGTGGTGATCAGTGGATTCAAAAAAGAGATCTCTGATAAGATCTTTGGATTCTGGGGGAACATCCATATAACTGATACCCGTATAACAAGAAACTTCAGAATCAGACCCATCGTCAACGATTCTTTGCTCAAAACTGCTATCCATTCCATAGGTGGTTTAACTTTTCAAGAGCATAAGGGCCAGTCACCTCAAGAAACAAAAGGAGGCGTCAAGAATGTCAGTCCATTTATCACCTACCCAGGTATTCTGACCAATAAAGAAAGGGAAATGGAAGGCATCGTCCTCAAAGGCGTAGATCAGGAGTATGATGTAGACTTATTTTCTACTTACATCAAGGAGGGTGCATTTCCAGACCTTGAGGGTGCAAAACCCTCTAGAGATTTGCTGATCAGTCAGCAGACGGCTTCGAGACTACGTGTCCAACTGGGTGATAGAGTCAATGTCAATTTTATAAAAGAGGAGTCAGCCATTAAGCGGCAATTTAGAGTTACTGGGATTTACCGGACAGGATTAGAAGAATATGATCGGAAATTTGCCTTTATGGATCTCCGTAATCTGCAATCAGTTCTAGGTTGGGATGCTGATCAAGTAGGAGGCCTGGAGGTATATATAGAAAATATGGAGGATGCTCCTCATATAGCGGATTATATCTATGATGAGTTGTTAAGCCCCGGGCTCTTTGCGGAAACAATCCAAGAGAAACAACCCAATATATTTGAATGGTTGGAGTTACAGGATATCAATGAAAAGATCATCCTCCTGTTGATGGTCATTGTGGCATTGATCAATATGGCCACAGCCTTGCTTATCTTGATTCTCGAGAAGTCTAAGATGATAGGCATACTGAAGTCACTAGGGCAGAATGATGGCGGCATCAGAAGAATCTTCCTTTATGAAGCGATGTATATCTTGTCACTGGCCTTGCTCATAGGGAATGCGGTGGGGCTGGGGATTGCCGTATTGCAAAAAAAAATCGGCTTCCTGAAACTAGATGAAGAGAACTACTACCTATCGGAGGTACCCATTAATTTCAATTTTTCTGGATTGTTGTTGATTAATCTGGGTGCTATAATAATTACATTCTTGTGCATGATGTTGCCTACTTATGTGGTCACAAAGATTTCTCCCATTGACATTCTTCGCTTTGATTAGCAAGTGTATGGAAGGATATTTGTTCTTTTGAGGTCAAGCAGTTATAGATCATGGTGAATTTTTTCAAATTTCGTGGACAGGAGGTCAAGGTGGTCGACACGCTAGGAGATGCCGATTGGATACATATCAGTGCCCCCCTCCATCAAGCAGAAATAGAAAAGATTGCTGATCAACTCAAGATTCCAATTGACTTTATTACAGATTCATTGGATGTCGACGAACGTTCGCGATATGAGGTAGAAGAGACCTCTAAGCTTATACTCATCAATACACCATTGATCAATGATAATGCTAAGGAAAATGAGGCTATCTACATCACCGTTCCTATAGGCATCGTCATACTAGATAATCAGGTCATCACGATATCTCAGGAGACCAATATGATTATAGAAAGAATTCTAGCCAACAAGGTCAAGAAATTTAATCCTACTGATAAAGCCCTCTTCGTCTTACACATTTTTGAACAGAATGTATTCTGGTTTCTCGAATGTCTGAAGAAGCTCAATCTCAAACGTAATCTTATCGAGCAAGAACTTTATAATTCGAGTAGGAACACGGAGCTACGGCAATTATTAAGGATCGAAAAATCCTTGGTTTATTTTGTTAACTCTCTGAGTGCCAATGATTTACTAATGATGAAGATGAAGCGTACTGATTTTCTTAAGATCAGAGGCGTCGACCCACACGAAGACCAGTTTGAAGACATCATCATAGATAATGGTCAAGCCCTAGAGATGTCTAATGTCTATACCAACATCCTAAGTGGAACTATGGAGGCTTACGCTTCTATTATTTCCAATAACCTCAACACTTTCATACACCGACTGACGATTATTACCATTATCCTAATGGTCCCGACTTTGGTAGCCAGTTTTTATGGTATGAATCTCGACTATATTCCATTGAGTGGCCACAGGTATGCTTTTTTTATCCTATTAGCGGTCTCTATATTTTTGGGCATTCTGCTCATTATTTTCTTAGGCGGCACAGACAAAAAGCGTTGAAAATAACGCATTATATAAAGATTTAATATAAGCGGTTTAGTTTTCCACACCTGTGGAAAACTCTAGAGTCATATTACAGCTTTTTCTTATTTAATTTGCATTCGAGATTGGAGGCTATTTCTTATTGACCAACCTACCAATTTCTACACAATATTAGTTTTAGTATTTGTCGATATGAGGACTTAAGCAAACGAGCCTCAGTAGGGTGGAGACGCTTTAACACAAATCGACACATATATTAAAAACTATATATGTTATTTTTAACCTCAATACCTGACCAAACAGCAAAAAAAGCAACGAATGAGCAATAGGCAGCCAGAACCACTTCTAGAAGAGAATCCTAACAGATTTGTTCTATTTCCGATAAAACACGACGATATATGGTCTTTTTACAAAAAGTCGGAAGCGAGTTTCTGGACGGCAGAAGAGATTGATTTACATCAGGATCTATCGGATTGGGAAAATAGGTTGAATGATGATGAGAAGCACTTTATCAAGCATGTACTTGCCTTCTTTGCAGCTAGTGATGGTATCGTCAATGAGAACCTAGCAGAAAATATGGTCAATGAAGTCCAGTATACGGAAGCAAAGTTCTTTTATGGCTTTCAGATAATGATGGAGAACATCCACTCTGAGACCTATTCACTTCTTATAGATACCTATATCAAGGATAATAAAGAAAAGGATTTCCTATTCAATGCTATAGAGAATCTGCCTTGTGTGAAGAAAAAAGCAGACTGGGCTATGGAGTGGATAGACAATGCCTCGTTTGCAGAGAGACTGATCTCTTTTGCAGCAGTAGAAGGCATCTTCTTTTCGGGATCATTCTGTTCTATTTTCTGGCTTAAGAAGCGTGGGCTGATGCCAGGACTCGCATTTTCCAACGAATTGATCTCTCGTGATGAAGGCATGCACTGCGATTTTGCGTGCATGCTCTACCAAGATCACATCAAAAATAAATTACCAAAATCAACCGTACAAAAAATCATCTGTGATGCAGTCACTATCGAGAAAGAGTTCGTCTCCGATGCGATACCCGTGCGCCTCATAGGGATGAACGCTGATACAATGTGCCAGTATATAGAATTTGTTGCTGATAGACTGCTTGTCTCCCTAGGGAACGAGAAGGTGTACAATACAACGAATCCTTTTGACTGGATGGAACTCATTTCGCTACAAGGCAAAACCAACTTCTTTGAAAAAAGAGTGGGGGAGTATACCAAGGCGGGTGTGATGGCTGACAAGAGCCAGCAGACTTTCTCTTTGGATGAAGACTTCTAAGACCTTGTCTTTTTTTTAAAATAGCGAAAACTACACCACCCAACCCGAGTTCTTTACCTAACACTACTAACCTATTTGTACATGCAAGTAATTAAAAGAACTGGCCGCAAGGAAGAGGTCAGCTTTGACAAAATTAAAGCCAGAATAAAGAAGCTGTGCTATAATCTTGATGCCAACTTTATTGATCATATTGCCATCTCACAGAAAGTAATACAAGGACTTTTTGATGGCGTAACAACTAGCGAATTAGACAATCTCGCCGCAGAGACAGCAGCCTCAATGGCGACGGAGCATCCAGACTATGCCGTACTTGCAGCGAGAATAGCCGTCTCTAATCTGCATAAGAATACCAATAAGTCTTTCTCTAAGACCATGCGTCAACTCTATGAATACATAGATCCTAAAACGGGAGAGTCTGCGGGGTTGATTAGTGAGAAGCACCTCGGAATTGTTGAAGCCCATTCCGATAGAATAGATTCAGCCATTATTTACGATAGAGATTTTAGTTTTGATTATTTCGGATTCAAAACACTCGAGAGGTCCTATCTATTGAGAGCTAATGGAAAGGTAGTAGAGAGACCTCAGCACCTCCTTATGAGAGCTGCAGTTGGGATTCACGGAGAGGATATAGACTCTGCTATAGAGACGTATAATTATATGTCTCAGAAGTGGTTTATCCATGCGACGCCGACTTTATTTAATGCAGCCACACCGAAGCCACAATTATCTTCTTGTTTTCTACTTACTATGACTGAGGATAGTATCACGGGCATATTTGAGACTTTATCTAGATGCGCTAAAATATCCCAAGCAGCAGGAGGTATAGGTCTAAGTATACACAATGTAAGAGCTAAGGGTAGTTATATAAAAGGAACAGGTGGTACCTCTAATGGTATCATACCGATGTTAAGAGTATACAATGATACGGCTCGTTATGTTGATCAAGGTGGAGGGAAGCGTAAAGGCGCCTTTGCTGTGTATTTAGAGCCTTGGCACGCCGACATTTATGACTTCTTAGATTTAAAAAAGAATCATGGAAAGGAGGAGATGCGTGCCCGAGACCTCTTCTATGCGATGTGGATTTCTGATCTCTTTATGGAGAGAGTAGAAGTCGATGGCGACTGGTCTCTTTTCTGTCCTAATGAAGCTAAGAATCTATGCGATGTATATGGTCAAGAATTCAAAGACTTATACACCAAGTATGAAGAGGAGGGCTTAGCAAGAAAAGTCATCAAGGCTAGAGATTTGTGGTCATCTATAATGGAATCTCAGATCGAAACAGGTACTCCTTATATCTTGTATAAAGATGCGTGTAACGAAAAATCTAATCAGAAAAATCTGGGGACGATAAGATCAAGTAACCTATGCACTGAGATACTGGAATATACTTCTCCTGATGAGGTTGCTGTATGTAATCTGGCTTCTATTTCATTGGCTATGTTTGTCAATGAAGAAACAGGAGAGTATGACTTTGAGAAATTGTACAACATTTCTAGAGTCGTTACCAGAAATCTCAATAAGGTTATCGATGTCAACTATTATCCAGTTATAGAGGCTGAGAATTCTAATATGAGACATCGTCCTATCGGAATCGGTGTACAAGGACTAGCAGATGCCTTCATTAAGATGCGCATGCCTTTCGACAGTGAAGAAGCTAAACAACTGAATAAGGATATATTCGAGACGATCTACTTTGGTGCAGTGACAGAGTCCAATGCTCTAGCGCAGAAAGAAGGCTCGTACCAGACTTTTGAAGGAAGTCCAGCAAGTCAAGGCATCCTCCAGTTTGATATGTGGGGAGTAGAGCCGAGTGACAGATGGGATTGGGCGAGCCTCAAGAAAGAGATCAAGTCTACAGGGTTAAGAAATAGCCTCCTCCTAGCGCCTATGCCGACTGCATCTACATCTCAGATCTTAGGTAATAATGAGTGCTTTGAGCCTTATACTGCCAACCTCTACAACAGGCGGACACTCTCTGGAGAATATGTAGTTATGAACAAGCACTTGCTCAAAGATCTTATCAAGTTAGGTCTATGGACACCAGAGATGAAGCAACGGCTTATCGCCAGCAATGGTAGTGTCCAACACATAGATGTGATACCGCAGAATCTTAAGGATTTGTACAAGACAGTATGGGAGATAAAGCAAAAGGTCATCATAGATATGGCAGCAGATAGAGGCGCTTATATCTGCCAGAGTCAAAGTCTCAATCTCTTTGTCCAGACACCGAGTCTAGGCAAATTGAGTTCTATGCACTTCTATGGATGGAAAAAAGGATTAAAAACAGGTATGTATTACCTCAGATCCAAGGCAGCGGTAGACCCGATTAAGTTTACACTGGATGCTGATTACAAAACGAAATATGATAGCAAGTCCAAAGAGGTGATGGATGTAGAAGCGGAACCTGTTGTTGCAGAGGGCGAAGTCTGCTCAATGGATGATGGCTGCTTGATGTGTGGGTCATAGTTAATTGATCCCACCACCATTTTAAAAAAGGTTGCAATCTGACAAGATTGCGGCCTTTTTTTTATCTCGTTATTTATATCCCCATTTATAACTAGCAATAATATGACAATACAAGATATTCCTGCGTCAGAGTTTTAAGGTAGACGTACTTTGGTCAGACGAATATCTAAGAGTAGCAAGTCATTTTTCTAAGGGTATAAGGAAGTTAAAGTCCAATTTCTAAAAGCCCAAACTGAGAAATGCGACTGAGAGAATCTATCCTTAATAGTGGTTTATGGACCCTATACCTCGTCTTGCTACACGCGACCACAACGGTTAGTGCACAGTACTACAGCGATGCCGTAAGAGCCACCGACGCGGACTTGCCAGAAGGTATCTTATTTAATATCGACAAAGAAGCCTTCTCAACACTCCATAACAACAAGAGTCAAAGCTTACAATTTTCTCTACCTATATCAGATAACTCGGACCTCATTCTAGAGTTAGAAGAGTTTCAAATTCATAGTGCTGGATTTTCAGTTATCGAAAAGTCCAATCTTGGCGAAAGAGCCGTCCCATTTACTAAAGGTCGATACTACAAAGGCCAAGTAGCGGGTCAGCCGAACTCACAGGCCATAATCGCTCTGCACGCCGATGAAGTATCAGGAGTCATTATGCTTGGGGATGAGATCATGAATGTGGGCAAGCTAAGAAATAGGAATAAACACTTCATATATGAGACAAAGTCCCTGCAAGGTATGGAAGATTTTCAATGCGGGACTTTACCTAATTATGATCTTATCAAAGAGATAGACAAGGACAAAAAACAAATGACTGGGTGCACAACCGCTGTAGATATCTACTTAGAATGTGATTATCAGATGTACCAGAACTTCAGCTCTAATACAACGAGTGTCACCAATTATGTGAATACGTTATTTACAGAAGTAGCTACGCTCTATGCATCTGAAAATATAACCTTACAACTATCGCAAATAACAGTATGGTCAACAAACGATGGATATTCGAGTGGTACTGCTGGCTTAAGTAGTTTTGCCAATGCGCTAAATAGTACGGGTTTTAATGGGGATCTAGCGCATCTTTTGACCAATGATACTGGCTCAAATGGTGGGGTAGCCTATGTAGACCAGCTTTGTGGTAGCTTACCTTACGCCTACAGTGATATCCTCAATACAGCTCTACCCGTACCGACCTACTCTTGGGATGTGCAAGTTGTTGCGCATGAGATGGGACATAATTTTGGTTCCTCACATACACACGACTGCGTATGGGGCCCCAATAATAATCAACAGATAGACGATTGTGGGAGTCAAGTGCTGGGTGGTGGAAGCTGTTATAATCCTAACTCTCCAATAATTCCAGCTTCAGGCGGTACGATAATGAGTTATTGCCACCTTAATGGTGTAGGCATCAATTTCAATAATGGTTTTGGTTCGGAGCCAGGAGACTTGATAAGAGCCAATCATTCCACGTGTATGTGTGACAATTCTACTTGTGATGCCGCTCTCGTAATATCCAGTACAGGGACCTATAGTGCCAAGCCGTCGAGTGGTGGAGGGGCAACCAGTAATCAAGCTACGCATGCTGATTGGTTTAAATTTACCCCTAGTAGTAACGGTACTATGGATATATCCTCTTGTAATGAAGGGGTAGATACGAGATTATGGGTTTATTCTGGCAGTTGTAACAATCTCTCCTTTGAAGCAACGAGTGATGATAATTGCACGAGTTCTGGTACCAATACTTATGCCTCAGAATTAATAGGCCTTAGTGTGTTGGCAGGCTCAGATTATTATATCGAGTGGGATGATCGGTGGAGTACAGCGACTTTTGATTGGGAGTTTACGTTTACTGCAAGTGCAGCTCCTGTAGTGACCATATCTTGTCCAGCTCAGTACGTTGCAGAAAACACCTGCGACCCATCTGATTACCAACCGTCTGTATCCGGAACTGCGACAGGAACGACTGGAAGCGTGATCACCTATTCTGATATTATTACGACCACAACTTGTGGCGTTGATATACTAAGAACTTGGGTTGCGACGATAGGCACTACCTCGGATGCCTGTACTCAGGATATAGACTTAAATGATACAACCGCGCCAGTACTACAAGTCTGTCCATCAGATATAACGGTCACTTCTGAAGATGACTGTACCGCCTTTGTGACGTGGTCGACACCTCTAGCCGTGGATGCCTGTAGTGTTAGTCTATCGACGACTTCGAATTATACATCTGGCAATTATTTCAATGTAGGCACCTATACGATTAATTATACCATCAGCGATGGTTGTCAGAACAGTACCACCTGTGCTTTCCAACTAACAGTACTGGATGGATGTACAATAGCACCTAATTTACCACCTTGTGATGGCGTCCATCTCAACCTTACAGGCCCTTTAGGTGAGCCAACTTACCGGGCTGAGACTTCGCTTGAGAGCTCTGGCATTATCCAGAGTGGTGCGACGACGCTTTTGACGGCTGGGCAGTCGATGGAGTTTGGGCCCGGATTTGAGATTGGCCTAGGGGCTACGCTAGAGGCCAATGTGGAAGATTGTCAGAATTGATAGGATTAATAGAATCTCCCATTTAGAATGCACTCTTTTTGTTTTTATAAGCTTACTAACCAAATGATTATCAAGCAATTAGTCAGTTGCCTCGCCGGCAGGCGTTCCCCATCCGAAACTGATGTTTCGGTTCTCTCGTTTCATAGGTCCATTTAGGACCTATGATGCAACCTGTGGTTGCAACTCTCGTTCATGTCTTGAAACAAAAAC
>CALFUU010000076.1 GCA_937929835.1 uncultured Saprospiraceae bacterium
TGAGGCAGTTATGGAAGCCAGTGCAGCCGCTTATGATGAGGTGATTCACTTGTAAGACAATAATAGAAACAGATTGTAAAAAAAGCTCGCAGGTTGCTGCGGGCTTTTTTTCGTTTATACAATTACAGCACTGTTTGTGTAAGGTGAAATTATCAAGTGGTTAGGCGCAATTAAAATTCTCCTCAGTCTGGGAGGATGGTTATAACGATGCTTGGATGTCACCAAACGTCATCGACCGCAATGCACGCATCACTTTGAGAATTATCCACTAGATGAATTAGCTATGCCAGCACCATTTACAGACGCAACTGAATTCGACCGTAGTGCAATATCTAATGAGGATAGATAAGCAATAAGAGACTGGTGTAAATCATTAAACTTGTAGAGAATATTCTGTGACTAATGAGCGGACCTATGCAAGCACCAGGGATAACGCATCCCAATTTAGTTTTCCTGTTGAAAACGATGAGTTGACTATATTCAACACAAGATTCTACGGGAATGGAAATGCCTCTGGAAACTTTATTCCATTAATTGAACTGGCATTGTTTTGAATTAATATCTCTATGATGAAGTTATAGCGTAAGGATACCCACGACAATTGAACTAGCAGAAACTACAACTCTATATTGATTTCTTTAAGGTTGTAACCTGCAAAAATCCCCCCACCATTATTGATGTTAGAGTATTGGTTTTGGTAATCAAATTCACTACTCGGTTTGAAGTCATTACCATTTTGAGAAACTAGATACTGATAGTAATCATTTGATATAGCCCAGATTTTCAAGGTGAATTCTTGATTCGTGTCCGTTATGGGGGTGTTGTCTGAGTTTGTATCATTAGAGCCGCTAGTCCGTATAGCACTGAGTGTGGATTCTATTCTTATGCCCGAGGTTCCAATAAGACCATCAGAACCACTTATCGGTGTTGCCGTATTCAAGTCAAGATTTCTGGTCAGAACTATTCCTTCATCCTCAGGTATCAGATTACCCTCGTCCCCATCTACATCGCCAGCGTCTGAATCAGTTTCGTCTTCCATTCCCACATTGCCATCCTTAGACATAGCGATAGGGACGATACTGTAAGCATAGTGAATGCCTTCTTCTAGTTCTGTGCCTAGCTCTACTTCCAATTGGAAAGAGCCATCTTGAGATGAGATCTTCCGCTCAATCTGAGGTGTAAATACTTTAGGCACATAGGTCTTTGCTGTCAAGACTTCATCACCCACCCTCACTTCCATATGGTAAGTTCTACCTTCAGTCGGGTTGTTGGCAAGTGCATAATAGCCAGGACTTGTCTCCTCTAGTTTTAGTTTTTGAGCAATGTTTTCTTCAGTAGCTCCTAGGTTACCATCTATAAGAATAGATACTTGTATTTCAGCTCCTTCTACTTTGCGTGGAGGCGCTACAGCATTGAGCGGTCTAGAATAATTGAGGCTGACGACCCACGTAGAATCAGTAGATATGATCGCGTCTACAACCACAAAAGGCTGTACATCTGCTAGTTCATATTCTACGATGTTGCTACAAGAGGCCAGTAGCGCTAAACAGAAAACTGATATAAAAGTGAACCTTGTCATTATGGATACACTAAAATTATCTCCATTTGACGTAAAAAACAAATATTTAGGAGGTGATTACCAATTGAATTTGACATTTATTTGCGGAAATATAGGATAAAGTGATATTTCGTTCACTCTAGCGACACCTGGCGCGCCACCTTCGAGCAATTGTCCATAGAATGGATTCCTCTGATTGTAGATATTATACAGGCCAAAAGTAAGGTTCAAGTCATTCTCTTTTCTAATGGAACGTTGTGTCGTGAAGCTTAGATCCAAGTGGTGATAGAATCGTCCGAGCCGTGCATTATTTCTTTCAGTAGCTACGATTCTATCTCCTTGACTCGTAGATTCTATTTGGTTCGGAATTGTCCATCTCAAGCCATCTCCTAGAGCAAAATTGAGTTGCAGGGTGCTGCGCTTACCGATATTCCTTAGTGCTGTTAGGGATAGATTATGAGGCCTATCATACTTGAATGGGAAAGTCACGATCTCATTATCGATTTCTAGAGTTCTTGTCGATCGACTGAGTGTGTAGGCGACATTAAAATTGATATCCTTTATACTGCTTGCTACATTAAATTCTAAGCCAAAGGATTCTCCAGTTCCTGTTGTTACTCGGCTCTCCCAAGGCACATTCTCTGTATCAAAATTAAACAGCGACAACTGAGATTGCACTTGTATTATATCGGTAGGATTGGTGTACTCAACGATATTGTTGTAATTCCTATAAAATGCTGCTATGCTAAAGTCAAATTTGCCTTTTGATTTGCGGGCATAATTGATTGAAAATAGATTAGATGTTTCAGGTGCTATATCTGTAGTACTCGGTACCCACAAGTCACTGGGTAAGCCTGAGCTAGGGTTGGTGAGTAGATGCAGAAATTGATTCATCCTCGAATAATCAATGCTGAACAAATGGGGAAACTCCTTATACGTCAGACTGACACGAGGTTGGAGATGTAGTGAGGTGGTATCGACACCTAAGAAGGCATTGAACCGCACACCTGCTTGTGCTGACCAGTACTCACTCAAAATAATATCTTGCTCTACAAAGGCGTAAAGCTCGGTGGTCACATAGATCGAATCCCCACAGAAATCCTCAACTAAATCCTCTTGGATATCTTGCTCTAGCACAGATGGTGAACTACTATATTGTATACCGCCGCCGCCAACTTTTATGCGGCCTATGCTCTCCGTAAATATATCGAGATAAACCTGGCCACTATAGAAGTCGTGACAAGAAGTGGTTCTGACATTGAGGGAATCTGTGATGACATTGTCTACAATAGTCTTAGTGACAGATTTTGAGTCAAAATAAAAGTTGGAACTACCAAGCTGGGCATTGATGAAAATCTTATCGCTAAGATCCTTGCTCCAGTTAAGTGAGACCAATCTATTATCCCAGTTTATCCTATTAGAATCAAAGAAGCGTGTAGGTCCCGAGGAGCTGGTATCGTCGATGCCTATATTATCGTGTATGTTGAATATCTTGACACTGAGTCTACTGGTATTGGAAAACCAATGAGACACCTTGAAGTAGACATCACTATAATTGAGATTGGTCTCTAGGTTGTTATATCGACTGAGTATGGGGCTGATGTAGGTAGATAAGATGCTGGCTCTGCCGCTAAATATAAAGGAAGTATTGTCACCGATAGGCCCTTCTATGAGGGCTCCTACCCGCTCAAGACCCAAGCTGATGGAGCGATTATATTCCTTTCGATTGCCATCCTTTAATCTGATGTCAAGTACCGATGATAATCTCCCTCCAAATCTTGATGGCACTGCACCTGAGTAGAGATCCGCTGACTTGACAATGTCATCACTAAAGACGGAAGATATGCCTCCAAGGTGTGTAGATTCAAATAAAGGCACTCCATCCACCAAGACCAAATTCTGATCAGGACCTCCACCTCTAACAAGAAATCCATTCTGCGCTTCATAGCCGACAGAGACTTCTGGAGCAGTCTTCAGTTGCGATATGAGATCGGGCTCACCATTGATACCGAGAATTTTTCCAACAGGTCTTTCCTTGGCATCTCTTATACCGATCGTAGAAAGTTGGGTCCATTCGTTATCTCTAATCGTCAGGACAGGTAACTCATTATCGTACGATAAAAGCACTTCTAGATTTTGTTTATGGTATCTGCTGAGGTCTACTTCTTTGGTTTTCCACCCTAGATAACTGATAAAGAGCTTGCTATCTTTTCTTGGCACTTTTATTCTGAAATAGCCTTCTTCATTAGTATAGACACCTTCGTTGTTGTTGGAAAATATGGCTACTGAAGGCAATGATTCTAAGCTCGCCGAATCTTTGACGACACCAGTGATGAATAAATGCGCTGAAGGCTTAATTAGAATTTTTTGCCCAGCTTTATCTATCTGATATTCTAAGCCCACTTGTGCCTTGAGTATGTCCAATACTCTACGCCATCTCGAACCTTCTATAATTGTAACTTCCCGCTCCGCCTCGAAGGCTAAGGGGTTATAGCTCAACGACAAGCCCGTCTCAGCTTCTAGAGCATTAAATATTTTTTGGAGAGCGACCCTTCCCTCTAAAGAGCTGATATTGTCAAGACCTTTTGAGGACTGTCCATAGATTGATAGGGAGATAAAAGTGCATATAAGAAGAACAAGGTACTTTCTCATATGACTTAATTTATTAATTACACGCCAAGTCTTTTATCAATACCTTACCGTTCAGCGTCTTATAATTGAATCCCAAAATGTCTGAAAGTTCTGAAAGAACTCTGTCTAAGCTCTCGTTTGTAAATTTAGATTTTATAGCGCAGCCGGCTGGATTATTGGTAGACGAGCTGTAATCAATAGTTGTTTTGAAATGATTCTCTATGACACTGAATGCTTCCACTATGGTAATATTATCAAACACCAAGTCATTAGATTTCCAACTTATAATGTTGTCATCATTATTTCTGTATTTGACTATTGCGCCATTTACTTTTTTTGCTCTATCTCCTTTTTGTAAGGTGATTGTTCTGTTGTTCATTTTTAATTCCACAACACCAGAATAGAGGGTCAGGTCAAACTCTCCCCCTTCGTTGAGAAGGTTGAAACTAGTACCTACTACTCGGACATAATCTTGGTTGTCTAATTGTATTATAAACGGTCTATTAATATCGTGAGCTACATCAAAGAAAGCTTCTCCTGTGAGTGCTACCCTTCTCTCTTCTTCAAAATTTGAAATGACTTTGAGCTCCGAGCCACCATCTCTTAACCATATATCGGTCTTATCTTCTAAGGCAAACTGCATGGTCTGCTCAGCACTTTTATAATCTTTAGGTTGAGCGGGCTCTTGATTGCTGAGGTGCCATAAGCCGAACAATCCAACTAGCAGTGTCGCCGCGAGCATTATCCACTTGAGGTAAGCTGGCTTCTGTTGCGGTGCTTGTTCTGATTGTAAGATACGTGACTCGACCTTATGCCAAGCGGCATTTTTATCATAGTCTTTGTATCCATCTTGAATATCTGTATGCTTTGTTTGCAATTCCTGTAAAAGTTTGAGGTTTTCCTCTGATTCCTTTTTCCACGATTCTAAAGCTGCATATTCTTTCGAACTAGCTTCATCATTCAACACCTTAAGTAACAACTTTTCTATATTCATACTGTATCAGCTTTTGGCATATTCTGTTCTA
>CALFUU010000077.1 GCA_937929835.1 uncultured Saprospiraceae bacterium
AAAGGCGTTGCCTAAAAGAAATTAGCGTATCACTAAAACGTCTCCACTAAAGGGATAAATGTTGCCATCTATTAATTCTATTTCTAAGAAATAAGTGTAAACGCCTTGAACTGCGGGCTGACCATTGATTCTGCCATCCCATAGATTCAGGTCTGGGGTGTTCGTTTTGAGTGCGACGAGATTGCCCCATCTGTCATAAATATAGACATTGTGTATTTCTTGGATTAGGCCGAGCTTGGTGCCAATCGTAAATAGATTATTAGTGGAGGAACTATTAAAATCTATAACATTAGGAATGAAAATATCTAAATCGTTAAGCGTAATGCTGACAGCAAAGTTGTCTTCTGCAATGCAACCGTTTTCATTAACTGCAGTGGCTATATGGGTCTGGGATATTGTGGGTATAAATTCAAAATTCTCTAAGTTGTTATAGGGTTCAAGCTCAGAGGTTGACCAAGTATAATTACTAATCGATTGATTGGCGAAGAGCTCTACTGGTAAAGATTCTCCTAACTCTATAATAGTATCAGGTGGCAAGGTTAAAATAAATTCGGGTGGATTACTGAGCGTAATGTCAAAGGTTTGGAGACAATTATTTCTGTTACGGATCTCGATAGAATAGTCGCCTGCTGACAGGTTAGAGGCGGGGTTGACCAATTGTGGATTGCTATCTAAGCTATAACTGTATGGTCCGAGTAGTCCATTGTTAAGGATAAATTCTATACTGCCGTCAGAGCCATTATGACAAGACGGACCTATTATCTGTGGACTAAAATCTAAATTCTCCTCATCCAAGACTGTCAGTGTTAGATCCACAATAGAGTCGCAACCTCTTGAAGAGATAAAAGTTTCTGTATATTCTCCGGACGTCGTCAGCATTTGATTGCCTAAGTTAAATTGGGCATTGGCACAGATGGTGTCAAAGACAGAATATTGTAGCGGCAGCACCTCTATGGCCAATACGTCAGAAATAATATTACAAAAGTCATTGGAAATTTCATCTGTGGAGTTGGCAGAGATATATCGATAATAATACGTACCGACAGTGAAGTCTGTGTGAAAAACAGATAGGCCTGTAGCGTTGGGAATATCTACCCACGTTAAGCTGTCCGTACTAGATTGCCAGATGATTGCAGGATTGCCGGATGATATGTCAGCTGTAATTTCTGTTGGTGCTGATGCATCTTCACAGACAAAGACGGTTTCGTCAGAATTGATAAATGCATCAGGTCCACAAGGTCGGAAGCTTATGTTATCGAGTGCTAGGTCATTACCATTGCCACCATTGGCGTTGTTTCTCAAAGATAATTTGACTTCTGTCTGCCCGGGCTCAGTCGTAAAAGTAAAGCCATATTTATTCCATCTTTCATTCTGAGGGATGTCACCTGTAGAAAAGACAACAACGTCATCTATGAGAAAACTGACGTTTGGAAAAATATGATCGGGTACACTAGATCTTACGACATTGATAATGTCTGCGGAGAACTCATAAAAGGTGTTTTCACAAAGTCCAGTGACTTGATTGGTATAGAATTCTCCAGAGTCAAAACTCGCATTGACCAGCATAAAGTAGCCGAAAGGATCATTGCTATTATCTGTCAAGGTAAGCCAAGTCGAAAAGTGAAATTCCCAACCTGCTGTATTGTTAGTGATGACGTAGGAGCCATCTGGTGGGGTGGCTGCTTCTGCTTGATAAGTATATCCAGGAGCAATACCTGGATCAATCGTCAAGATATTGACCATACCTCGTCCAAAATCTCCATCTGCAAAAATGTTTTGTCCCAAATTACCGTCACAAAGTTGCTGCGCAGTGGCGCCACTCATGTTAACGAGGACGATAAGAATATAGAGAATCGGTTTCTTCAAAGTCTTTTAAGATGTTGTATTGCTGTAAATCCTTGATACTAAAATTAGTCAATTATGCTAATTCTTAAGCCAAGGTTATGGGCAATTTGCTCTTTTGTCATTTTGAGGGGGATATTAGATTATGCTAACTGTTTATGCCATTTCATCTTGTTATCTACCATTTTCATCAGAATCGAAGGCTTAAAACAGGTGTTTGCCCTTACTTTCGTTCCAAATCTAAAAATATGCGACTTTTCTCTCTGATCGTTCTAGTGATCTCATATCATAATCTCAGTAGTCAGTCTATCACAGGCTCTGTCATAGATGAAAAGTCACAACCTATTTTCTTTGCTACAGTGGCCTTGTATAATGCTGAGGATAGCACGATTATAGATGGGGTATCTACTGATATGGATGGCTCATTTAGGATAGACGATAGTTTTGATAGTGCTAGATTCCTTACAGTTTCCTTTTTAGGTTATGAGGACGTGACGTTGTCTGATATAGAGTCAGGGGGCGAGTATGCAGTGCAGCTGTTGCCAGCATCCAATATGCTGAGCACGATAGAAATTAAAGGTAAAGCGCCTTTGCTGGAGCAGAGAGGCGATAAACTGATCGTTAATGTGTCTGACAACATCACCAATACCAGTGGTAACCTCTTGGATGTTATGAAGAAAGTACCAGGGATGCTGGTTATTAGAGATCGACTGTCTCTTGCTGGCTCAGGAAGTCCTACCATCTTACTTAATGGAAAGACGACACAGTATATGGATGTGCAGTCTCTGTTGCGCGATATGCCTGGTGATAATATCCAAAAAGTAGAGATCATACACCAGCCAGGTGCTGAGTATGAAGCTGCGGGTACTGGCCCAATAATAAACATCATACTCAAAAAAAATTCACTATTTGGTACCAATGGATCTGTTTCTGTTGGTGTCGGCAGGGGTGAGATTTGGGATTATAATACTGGGCTCAACCTGAGTCATTATCAAGGCAAGTTAAATGTGAGTGGGGGGATCGGCTACAGCAAAAATGCCTGGGTCGAACGATTGAGTATTACTAGGAGATTAGTTGGCATAGGGGAAAATATTGATGGTGAATATGTGCAAACAAATTTTGACCAAGCGCAACCTGACACCTATAGAGCCAATTTCAGAGTTGATTATGACCTTACAGATAGACACAGATTAGGTATAGCTTCTAAGGTCTACTCTAATACTAACGTCTATGCGACAACCACCGATACCCATATTGACCTATACAGCGAATCAGTTCAGGATTATACCTTAGACTCTAGGAATGATATAGATAGATCGTGGAATTATAGATCTATCAATCCCTATTATATTTTTGAAATAGATACTTCAGGACAAAAGCTCGAATTGGATGTAAGTATGGCAGATTACACCTCTGTAAACGGGAGTACTTTGACAGCTAATTTTAGCAATGATGCTGACCCCTCTGTGCAGCGATATAACCAGCCAGGAGATACAAAGATATTTGCAACCACACTCGACTATACGAAGCCACTCTCTAAGTCCATAGAATTAAAAACTGGCGCAAAATATAGTGATGCTAGTCTTGATAATAATCTGGCTTCTGAATTATTAGTAGGTACGGCTTGGGTCAATAATCCATTGCAGTCAAATCATTATTTGTTTGACGAAAGAATAAAAGCTGTCTATGCAAAACTGCAATGGAACGCAGCTAAGTGGAGTGGGACAGCCGGGTTGCGATATGAAGATAGCCAATCAATAGGTAACTCTCTGACGTTGGACTCCATTCAGACTAGAGATATAGAAAGATTTTTTCCGAGTCTGAGTTTATCTAGGTCGATAACTAATCAATTAAAAGCTACCCTCACATACAGCAAGAGAATCAATAGACCACGTTATTCTTCCTTGAATCCATTTTTATTTTATTTGGATCCGTTCACTTCTGATCGAGGCAACCCTAATCTAAGACCTCAGTTGACAGATAGTGGAAAGTTTACTTTGACTTTTGAGGGGCAGCCATTTTTCAATGTAGAGTATAAGCACTCTACCGATGCGATAGTGGAAGTAACGGAGCAAGAAAATTCTAGAGAAGCATTTAAGATTGATATCAATTTTGAGAAACAAACACAGTTTAGTACGAGTCTCTTTTTTCCACTTGACTTTATACCTGCGACAAGTGGGTATGGTGGGGTGATCGTTTCTAAAAATGACTATGATTCTGCATATCTGGGATCTAACTTTGTAGACGGGAGTTGGAATACGACGGCTTTCATCCAGGCGGAGTTAGAATTGCCGTGGGAGATCAGTGCTGAGTTAGGTGGATGGTTTACAAGTGGTAATCAAGAGGGGATATTTAATTCGGAGTACTTGTACGGTACGAGCTTTGGGTTGTCAAGGAAATTCCTAGATAGAAAACTACAAGTTAATCTAGGTGTTGAAGATTTTATCAATAGATTTTGGCACGCCAATGTGGATTTTCAACAGGATATGGACTTGGTCGTTAGCTGGCAAGCACCCGTCGTCAATATGAAAGTGAGTTATAAGTTTGGAAATCAACATCTTAAGTCTAAGACTAAAACAAAAACGAGTGCCTCAGATGAGCTGAGAAGAGCAACCCAAGGATAAGAGCTTATAGGTTGATTCTGAAAGTAAAGTTGACCGGCCGTCCTGATTCAAATACACCTTCAGAAACGGCTTGTTCGAGTACTTCAGAAATCTTAGTTTCACAAGAGGCATCAAGATTTCTAAAAAATCTGAGGTCAGAGATTGTTCCATTATCTGCGATTACTAGATAAACAGAGGAGCTTGTAAAGAATCCAAAGTCATTATTTCTGTTAGGACAGAGTGGCCATTCTTTGGCGAATAGAGCATTGAGCAGATGGCTGTAATGTCTGATGAGTTCTCCGTCATCCATCATATCCACTAGGCGCATATGCGCTTGCCCGAGCAGATCTGCAGAAGTTTTCATTTGTACAGTTAGATTAGGACCAGAGGCGATTGTAAGGGAGTCGTGTCCTGCAAAGGCGGCGATGACATAAGGCTGTCCTTCTGGAATCGTAAAAGCACCATTGCTGTCAGAGTTACCCAGTTCTATTTTGTTTTGATCAAGGATCTGTACGCCAGGTAGAGCTCTGCCGTTGATGTCTAAGAGGACCAATTTGGACTCTAGTTTTTCTGCAGGGGGTGTCGGTTCAGGCGCTTTTGTTGTTTCTGGTGCGGCATTTAACATCGGTTCTTCGCTCAGTAGTTCAATGGCTTCTGCAACTGCATCATTTACTTTGCTGATATCTTCTGCGCTTTCGATAGGGTAGGTCTCTACATCATAAGCCACTGTAGCTTCTTGTTCCTCACTGGCAAGATCTTCATAGGTTTCTGCTCCCTTTTCTTGCCTCTTTTCTACTGGTGCTGATTCAGCCATTATTTTTTTCTTTGTGACCCGTTGGCTTTTGGTGGTTTTCGATATAGGTTTTATTTTACCTAGAGTGGATGTGGTAGGGCTTTTTGTTTGTGGAGATGCGGCTTGATTTTGTTTCTCGGGTGTTGCTTGATCTGCCGTGTTGACTTCTTTTGTAATCAATATTTCCTTTGAGTCTAAGGGGGCACTTAATTCTGAATTGTTTTCTATAGAGGTAGCCGGCTTATTATGTGTAGCTGCTCTAGTAGTTTTGCTTTGACTTTCTGCCGTAGTATTGGTATCTAAGTCGATGTGACCCATAGCGTCAAACAACCAAAAAGACACACCCAATAAGACAATCACAGCGGCCGCCATACTCAACCATCTGAGCGGCACTATTTGGCGTTTAGGTTGGCGCTCATCTTGGGTAGATATTTTGTCACCTAGTTTTTCTAACGCAGATTGGTGGTCATCATTGCTGTCATAATAGCCCTCAAGAGCATCAGCAAGAAATGGATCATCGAGACTCTCTTTTTCTAGTTGCCATCGCTCACCAGTAGACAAGGTGCCCAGATGCATTTTTTCCAAATATGCTCGAATCTGATCTTTATGTAGTTTCTTTTCAGACATTGGTCTTACTTGTGGCTTCTATGCATTTTTTAAGTTTCAGTCTGCCATTCTGTATATGTGAACGGACTCTATTCCAAGGCAAATCAAATATATCAGCGATATCTTGATAGGTCTTAGATTGATAGTAGAACGCTGATATGCAACGCTTTTGTTCCTCATTAAGTGCTTCCATACAAGCTTCCATCCGTTCTAAGTCTTTTTCTTTGCTTTCATAGTCAGGATGAAAGATAGTGTCGGAATACACAGTGAAGGCCTGTTTTTCTTTCTGTTGCTTTGTATTGGCTTTTCTCAGCTTCTCAAAGCAGTTGTTTTTAGCAACCACATAGAGCCAAGGTCTAAATGCCTCTACTTGATGTGTTTTGAGCTTTTTAGATACCAGTACGTAGATGTCCATGACGGCATCTTCTGCACGGTGTTGATCTTTGAGATACTTGAGACAAACTCCATATAGAAGGCCCATATAGGGAGAGAATAGTTTACCAACAAAGGCCTGATTACCTGTGGCTTGGTATTGCTGGATGAGCTGCTGCTCAGTTTCTGTATGTGGTGTTGTTGACAATATTTCGGTTCTCCTTGCCAATACAAAATAGATATAATCAGTAGCAATAACAATTGAACCTAATGTCCATCGATACTTTACAAAGAAAAAGGGCCATCCTTTTAGAGACAGCCCTTTCTATACAAATGCTTAGTTTCTGTTTAAATTTTTATGAAGCGTTCCATAAATAGATGCCCATTTTGGGTTTCTACCATGATTAAGTAAGTTCTCTCGTTGTCTAAGGTAGACAGATCTATCGTCAAGTGTTGTCCAGTTTTTTCAATTTTCTTAATCAATTGACCATCCATAGAGAATATTTGACCTCCTTTAATTTGATCACCATTTTCGTGGAGCTTCAAGTTAAGGACATCAATTGCAGGATTAGGGTATAAACTTATGCCTTCTTGTCTCAGTGATTGGGCATTTCTAATTGCAATTTCTTCATTCTCGTTATCCTCTTGTAAGTTGATGTTCTGACCGCAAGCTTCTATTAGAATGTCGTCTATATAGACTCTGTCTCCATTGCTTGAGGCATCACATCTTATTCTGAGAACTGTTGTGGTCGAGAGCAGATTTTCTGGTACTACTAAGCTCACGTCCTGTCTGACTTCATTGGTCATAGTTGACCCAGATACCCAAGATTCTACTTTGGTAAATGTAGTGCCGCCATCATTGGAGACCTCCATTAAGAGATCTTCTCCATTCTCCATAGAATTAGGTACAAATGAGAAGGAGACTTCTATAGAGGTGTAACTATTGAGGTTCAAGATTTCTGTGTATATCGATGAAGCTGCCCCAGAGTTATCTCTCAATCTTATGGAGTATAATCCTGAACCATTATATGTAGAGTAGTTGGCCCTTCTAGCGTCACTACCACCATCAATCCATAAGTTGTATCCATTCTCAAAGTTATTGAAATCAAAGTCTTCACAAGCATTACAATTAGAGGCGTCAGGCGTACAAGGATCACTGTCGTCTGTGTCTTCTGAGATACAGAATCCGTCACCATCTGCATCTGTGTATATCCCGCCAGAGCAGCCACAATTCATATCATAAAGTTCCCCCACAGTACAATCATCACCATCATCACATGGTGTACCTATCAAGCTGTCGTCTAGGTCGGAGCAGAGGTCAATTGTTTCATTTTCGCATAACATATTGCCATTCGTGTCTTCAAAGAGAATTAGATTCTTAAAGTATGAATTACCAGCACCAGTGGCGTCATCGTCTGCTGTGAGGATCAGATAGTCATAGTCTCCAGTAAATAGATCTCCTAGATGTATGGCATAAGATTGCCAATCACCGTTGCCAGTATAGGTAGGAACACTAGGATAGTTTCCTGTTGCACCTTGATCGCCAAAAAGAACGATTCTGTGATCTGGTATCGCATTAAGATCTGAATCAAATGATAATTCATGTATCTCACCTTCTACGGTACTCTTGAATTCAAATGTAATTACGGTATTGGACGTAATCGAATAATTAATTTGAATAGCCTTCCATGCATTTCCAGTTAAAAAGGCCGTATGCCCTGCGTCTTGTATCTCTCCTGTACCTGCGTCTTCTGGTGTGTAACTAAGTAGGCTATTCGTAAGATTTAAAGTTGGGCAACCTTCACAGGCATCTGCAATACCGTTTTCGTTTAGGTCGATGTTGTCGTCTCCGTTAGGACAGGTGTCTTCTGCATCACATACACCGTCTTGGTCAGAATCTAATAAGGTTCCGACGCAGTTACAATTACTATCTATAATATCATCTACAGTACATTCATTATCATCATTACAATGTGCCCCTATGTTGCAAGAGCCAGCTGTATTTACAGTAAGTGTATAGTCTTCTACTTCACCATATTGTTGACTAGTACAGCTCAGGGGCGCTTGATAATATTGCATAGCTATTCTCATCGTGTAGGAGCCAGCAGGGATGTTGGTAGGGATGGTGACTTGTCCAGTTATAGTCGATTGACTAGAGCTGGCAAATAATAATTCTTCGTTATCATTTAGTTCTCCATCCTTATTGAAATCTACCCATATCCTCCAGTATTCTACAAAGGATCCACTGGCAAAGCCTGGCACAAGAGATATAGGTAAGTTGTCGCCTTGATTTGATAGTATAACGATGTTGGTGTAGTCGCCATATCCTGAGTCGTCACCACTATTATTAGTCATTGTACCTACTGTCACAGCTGCAATGTGTTCATATTGTGTGTTCCCATTATATTGACAAAGTTGACTACAACTGTTGTTGCTATCCTCTGGACATGAATCTTCGAAATCACATAGTCCATCACCATCTGTATCTACGTATGTCCCTGCGCAATTACAGTTGGCATCATAGACGTCATTGATGGTACAGCCATCACCATCATCGCAGTTGGCACCTACTGTAGTACAATTATCACAACCATCTGGCGTGCCATCATTATCTGAGTCTATAGTATCATCAAAACCTGGACAAACATCATTGGCATCACAGACGCCATCGTTATCGCTATCTAGAGCAGTACCGCCTGAGCAGCCGCAATTGGCATCATAAGTTTCGCCACTTGTGCAGGCATCACCATCGTCACAAGCCGTACCGATGAGGTTGTCATCAAAGTTGGGACAAACATCGTTGGCATCACAGACACCATCGTTATCGCTATCTAGAGAAGTGCCCCCCGAGCATCCGCAGTTGGCATCATAAGTTTCGCCAGTTGTGCAGGCATCGCCATCATCACAAGCTGTACCGATGAGGTTGTCATCAAAGTTGGGACAAACATCGTTGGCATCACAGACGCCATCGTTGTCGCTGTCCGTAGAAGTACCTCCTGAGCAGCCGCAGTTGGCATCATAAGTTTCGCCAGTTGTGCAGGTATCACCATCGTCACAAGCTGTACCGATGAGGTTGTCATCAAAGTTGGGACAAACATCGTTGGCATCACAGACACCATCGTTATCGCTGTCTGTAGAAGT
>CALFUU010000078.1 GCA_937929835.1 uncultured Saprospiraceae bacterium
GGTATCTCAATGCTGCCTTCCCTAAATAGTCTATCTATCTCAAGACGTATGTCACTCTTGATATCCTCTATGATCATAAGATTTCTCGTAAAAAAGTACAACGTAAAATCTAATGAGGACTCCCCAAAATCTTGGAACCTAACAAAGGGAGAGGGGAAGTCAATGATATATGGATTGTCTTTGACGGATTTGAGCAGTAGCTCCTTGACGACGCTTGTGTCCGTGCCATAGGCTACGCCTACATTTATTTCGAATCTTACTTTGTCATTATTGTGATTCCAATTGATGACCTTTTCATTGACAAGTTTATGGTTGGGCAAGAGGAAGTCTACATTGCCGCGTGTTTCTAGGCGTGTGGATCGCAGGCCTATTTCCTTGACAGTGCCGACTTGTCCATCTACTTCTAGGACATCACCGACGGATACACTTCTCTCGAAGAGCAGCACTAAGCCAGAAATAAAATCATTGAAGGTCTGTTGTAGTCCTAGTCCAATACCCACTAACAAAGCCGCCGCACCACCGAGCAACAAACTCATATTGATCCCAAAGGCACCTAGGGCAAATATGATGGCGAGAACGTAGACAATGTACTTGACCAACTGATTGATAGCATATCGGGAGCCGACAGCCACCTTTCTTGTCTTATAGATGCCTAGTAGAAAGAGCTGCGTAATGCCCCACACGAATAGGCGTGCTACGAAAATAACCAGTATAGCGTATAGAATGTTAGAGACGCCAAACTTGACTATTTCTCCATTGATAGTTTTCTCATACAAAGTGAGATCCCAGCTCAAGTTTCTGAGTACATAACTGAGGATGATTAAGACAAAGATGTACTTGAGGTTGGCCTTGGCACTGGATTCTGTAGTTTCTATTAGATCACTTTCTCTGTTCTTCTTTTCTTCACTTCTGACGTAGTAGTTATGGATAAACAGATTGGATAATAGCCAGTGGAATAGGCGCATCACTTGTACAAAGCTCGCTACCCGCACCAAGGTCAGGACGCTTATCTTCACTTCCTCTTTTTGGTAGAGGACGATGTCCAATCCTAGAATAAGTACTAGGCAGAGTAGAAACAGAAGTAAAGCTAGACCCCTGAATAGTTTATTGAGCTTAAGCCGCTCGTCTTCTTCGATTTCAGTAATCGTAAATACTTGTGGAAAGAATTTGCGAAGGGTAAATCTGTATAATGAAAATAATAAAAAGACAAGCGCAATAGCCATCGCCAACTGGCCGACAGTAATATCTCTGTCCCCGACTTGAAAAAGTGCATATAACAGTATGTCTTTCATCTTCTTAAAGCTAGCTAATAGAGATTACAAAGTTAGTTTAGAATAAGCGTTTTAACTGTCACAATTGTGCATAGACAAGGGATTTGGTTTCAAAAAATTCCTCCTCGTAATAATCAATTAAAGCCACTTGCTCGAAGTAACCTTGCTTATTGACCTCCTGTAATTCCTCTGTGAGATCACCTCCCTTAAGAGTGATCAGTCCATTAGGGAGGGCATTGCGGTGATTTTTGGATATAAGATGTCTACACTGCGGGATGAGTTTGTTCATCCTTGTTACCGCTCTGGCCAATACGTAGTCAAAGGTTTGCTTTAGCTCTTCGGACCGCTTCTGGTATCCGACGGCATTCTGTAATCCGAGTGCTTGGATGACCTCATTGACGACGCCTATTTTTTTAGCCGTACCGTCTATGAGTAGAAACCGGCATTGCGGAAAGAGTATGGCCAATGGTAAGCCAGGGAAGCCGCCACCTGTGCCCAGATCGACCAGCTCCGTATCTTCTACAAAAGAGGTAAACTTCGCGATGGCAAGACTGTGGAGTATATGTTTGATGTAGAGCTCTTGGATGTCTTTACGAGAGATAACATTGACCTGCTGATTAAGCTCCAGATAAAGTGGCCCCATCTGCGTGAACTGGTCTTTCTGTAGCTCCGTCAGCTGTGGGAAATAATGAAATATCCGTTCTAAATCTTTTACCACTCTTTCTTTTTTGGGAAAAGTACTGAAAAGCTGAATACAACATAATAGACAGCCAACGCTAAATCAAAAATGGGGAACAATAACGGATGAAACTGTGTCCCTAAACGCCGACAGAGCTTGTTTACTATTGGTGCTAGACAAAGCATTCTGAGTATATATGCTGTCCAGCCCACTAGTGCTAGGCCATTAAAGAGACTCCCCAAAAACAACACATAGAAACATATTTGGCTCAGAGAATGTCCACTGAGTAGGAGTATCGTACTTGGCTTATAGCTATTGGCAGTAGTATAATGTCGCCTCTTTTGTTGGATGTATCGCCTCCAAGTAGGCTCTGCTTCTGTATATACATAGCTCGCAGGATCTATGCATATGGTTGTATTCTCTGGGGTAGCCATCTGCATCACGGTCAGGTCGTCATCTCCCGAGGCGAGGTGCTGATAGCGATCGAGATAGGCTTTGCTGAGCAGTCCTTTGTCATAGCACATATTACGACCTACCCCCATATAGGGCCGCCCTTTAAGTGCAAAGGAGAGGTAGAGAAGGGCTGTCATCCAAGCTTCAAAGTGTGACCACCAGCTGACGAGGCTATTATGAGCTCTATAGGGGCTGTAGCCCAAGATAAGCTTGTGCTCAGGGGCAGTCCTGGCCCCCATCATTGTCCCTATCCACTGAGAGGACTGTGGATGACAATCAGAATCGGTCAGAATGACCCACTGATGTCTGGATTTAACAATTCCTTCCCACAAAGCCTGCCGTTTGCCTCTGTTATTTTGCTTAACTTCGTGTACGAAAAGGTTTCCCTTTTCATTATCTATCTTTCTTAGGATTTCTAGAGTGTCATCAGTAGAATGGTCGTCAGCAATGTGGACTGTATACTGAGGGTAGGCTTGATCAAGGACAGTTGGCAGGTTTCTTTGTAAAAGATGTCCAGCATTTTTGGCGCAAATGACCACACTTACAGCTTCTGTAGGTTGACGATCAGAGGGTCGAGTTGGGGAGATGTGATCAGAGAGCGCTTTAAAGTAGTAATACCAGTATATCAGCTGTACGAGTGCGCTGATAATCAAAAGAATAGTCATCTGGTTTACAAAAGATCCTGTGATAGGTGTAAACGTAAAGATATTTTATCTTGTCTACGTTATAGCTGAGTGTGTCTTAATCTAGACCTTCTTTCAATATCTAATCCTAAAGTGGCGCTTTGCGCTATCTAAATAGCTAATAATCTGACAAATATATATTACAATATTTATTAATATTTTTGTTGGTTAACACGATGTATAATGAAAAAAATTCTTGTATTTGCCTTGGTACTCGCCACTTCTAGCCTCTTTGGCCAGATGATGATTAATGGCGTGCCCACCTATGGTAACGAATGGATAGATTATTCTGCGACGCATATAAAAATGTCAGTCGAACAAGAAGGGATGTACAAGGTGACCTTCAGTGACTTGGTTGCTAATGGGTTTTCGGCTGCACAACTGAGAGGAGCAGACCTGCAATTGCATTCTATGGGTAAGCAGCTTCCTATCTACGTCACCACTTCTGGCGTATGGAGCAATGGTGACTACCTCGTGTTTCACGGTCAAGGTCAAAAAGGAGAACTGGATGCTCAGCTGTTTGAAGATTCTGAAAGAGAACATCTCAATCCAGAATTCAGTATGTTCTCTGATACACGAAGCTACTATCTGTCGCTGAGACCCAATGCACCCAGCCCTGAGCGCTATCAAGAAAAAAGTAATGACCTAAGTGGCGCACTGCCTTTGCCAGAAAATTTCTTTATGGAAAGGGAGTTGCACGTCTTTTCTGACTTTGATTGGAGCCCAGGGACACTCATAACTCAAGATGTACATTACTCTCATTTTGTTGCTAACGAAGGATTTGCATCTACGCTAAGACGAGAGACAGAAGTAGAGTTCCTCTCGCAAGATTATTATGAAGGCACAGCACCTTCGCCTAGATTGAGATTTAGAACAGGTGCCAATAATGTCAATCACTTAGTCGAAGTTAGTTTCAATAACTCAACACTCTTTGAAGACAGTTATTCTGGTGCCCAAGTCAAAGGGTATGAGAGTGAGATCCCTCCAAATTTTGTGAGGACCAACAATATTAATAGAATGAAAATAAAAGGTTTTACTGGGTCAGATAATACCAATATTGCCTTTGCAGAATTTGCGTATCCTAGAACATTCAACGCCAATGGTCAAGAGCTTGTCAAGTTTTACTCTAGTGAGAGCAACTTTAGACAGTATATAGAATATCAAAACTTTAGAGGGGACAATCCTCTAGTTTTTGATGTAGAGAATAAATGCTTTGTCAGAGCAGAAAAGGAGGGTGATCTAGCCAAGTTCTTGTTGCCGAATGCGGCTATCAAAAGTGCTAAGTGTTTTATAGTAGATGAGTCTGCCTTATTGCGTCCAGTGTCATTTGCTGAGAAGCAATTTACCTTGTTCGATGATATGAATCCAGACTTTCTGATCTTGACAAGTGAAGTACTTAATGTAGATGGTGCTGGAGGTAATCCCGTAAAAGAGTATGCGGCATTCAGATCATCAAATGAAGGTGGCAATTATCGTACATCAATTATCAATGTAGAGGAAGTGTACGACCAGTTTGGTTGGGGAGTTTCGGAGCACAGTTTGTCCATAAGAAATTTTGCGCAGTATGTCCAATCCAAATGGCCAGATTTCGAGATGGTATTTATAATCGGAAAGGCATTGACGTATAGCAATAAAAATAATTCTACTACGATAAATAATATCGTGCCTACCTATGGTAGACCGGGGTCTGATGTCTTGATGTTTGCAGAGAATGGAAAGTCCTACCCCTATGTAGGTGTGGGCAGGTTGGCAGCAAGAAACGCGGAGGATATATACAATTATCTAGATAAGGCCAGAAGTAATGCAAGACTTTCTGACATCGCCAACTTGACTATAGAGGAAAGAGTGTGGCGAAAAAATGTCATTCACCTGAGTGGAGGAGATGTCAATATCCAGCAAGATTTATTTAATAAGCTGACCTTTATGGAGTCCCTTATTGAGACCAATTCTTATGGGGCAGAGGTGACGACATATAGAAAGGTATCTTCTGATCCTGTGACGACGGCCTTGTCACAAGCGATACTCAATCAGATCAATGATGGTATTTCGATGTTATCCTTTTTTGGACACTCTTCAGCAGGAACTTTTGACTTCAGTGTAGAGGACCCATCTATCTATAGCAATCAAGGAAAACTGCCGTTGATTTTCTCGATGGGTTGTCATTCAGGAGATATACACGAGAACACCTTTTCACTTAGTGAAAATTTTATACTTACTAAAGACGTGGGCTCTGTGGCCTTTATGGCTTCTTCGGGCAATGCCTTTGCGGATGCTTTGGCGAGAGTGGGCAATGGATTTTATGACGAGGTAGGGACAGATTTTTATGGTGAGCCGATATCGTTGGCTATACGGGATGTGTTAGAAGGCGTTTTTGATGGGCTTATGCAGAATTATAATCAAGGACCCCAGACCATACCCTTTTCTGATACGTATGTTGATATGATTACTTTGATGCAGCAGAATACGCTGCACGGTGACCCAGCTATCGTATTGTATGCAGCAGAGGAACCTGATTTTGTCGTCGATTTTGAATCTTTACAGACAATGTCAGTTGTCGGAACTACAGATGATTTTGTTGATCTAGAATTTGATATCCTTAACCTCGGAAGAAATACTGGTGGAGATACACTGAATAACTACATAATTCATACTTATGGTAATAAGGTGGATACGATATATTTTTCTTCTGTGGCACCTGTCAACAGACTGTCTGTAACGGTCCAGTTACCTAATCCAGGAGAAGCAGCTGTTGGTAAAAACAGTATCAATATAGTATTGGATGTAGACAATCAGATTGCCGAGGCACCTTTACCTTCTGCCGAGGAGAATAACGATATGATGCGTGCTTGGAATCTACCCGAAGGATTCTGCTACTTTGTATTCAATAGCAATGCCCAGCCTGTCTACCCGCCAGAGTATGGTATCGTATACGCTCAGAATCTAGACCTTATTGCGTCTTCATCTAATGCTCTTGAGGAGAAATCCTACTTCTTGCTAGAGTTGGATACAACAGAAAATTTTGATAGTCCCTTATTGCAAAGAGGTGAAGTTTTTTCTTCTCCAGCGACGATAAGATGGAATCCTAATATCACGTACGAAAATGAAACGGTCTATTACTGGAGAGTAAAGCCAAGAGACTTGGCACAAAGTATCTGGAATCAGAGTTCATTTGTGTACCTCGATAACGGAGCACCCGGGTGGAATCAGAGTCACTTCTATCAGTGGGATGATGACAGCTACGAGACTTCCTTTATTGATACGGTTACAAGAGATTGGACGTATGTAGATAATATCAATGATATAATAATTAAGAATGGCTTGACTGTCAATGACGGTCCTACCGAGTTCTTTCCTAATATGTCCTATGGTGCTAGTATAGATCAGTATATACATCATTTCGGAGAGTTAGAGTCAGGAGTCTATCTGGCAGTCTTTGATGGCGTGACAGGTGTGGCTCGGATCAACAGCAACCCTTTTGGGACTGCGGGAGACTTTGGCAGTGTGTTAGACGCAAATTGGGCAACAACCTTTGCATTTTTCCCTTATTGGACAAGAACCAAAGAGGAGAGGGCTGACGTCATCAACTTTATGGAAAACATAGTCCAGGATGGAGACTACCTTGTTTTTATGACGATACATAGAGAAGATGCTCGGGTAACGGATGATTATAGAGCGGATTTGTGGGCGGCAGATGGGGCCAATGGAGACCCAGACATCTTCAGTACGCTAGAAGATACCTACGGTGCGGCACGTGTACGAGAGTTGGCTACGGGTAGACCAGTGCCCTATATTTTTGTAGGTAGAAAAAATGATCCGACGTTTGATGTCAAGGAAGTGAAAGGTAGCGGCTATAACTCTAGGATAGAATTATCCTTGGACATAATCGCCAAGTGGGATAGAGGGGCAATCAGCTCTACCACTATCGGTCCTGCAACCAAGTGGGATAGATTATTGTGGAATATAGATGAGATAGATCTACAAGAAGATGAGTTTAAGTTTGACATATACGGCATAGACGTTAATGGCAATAGGACTTTATTGTTTGAAAATGTAGATGAGTTTTCATTTGATTTGTCCTCTATTGATGCAGCGCAGTACCCACACCTAGAGCTCGAGTTATTTAGTTCTGATGAGACGTCTAGGACGGCACCGCAGTTAGAGTATTGGAGGGTTTTGTATGATGGTATACCTGAGGCCGTTCTCGATATAGAAAATAAATTGGTCTATCAAGCGGATAGTCTCTTGATGGGTAATGAATTTAAATTCGAAACAGTAGCGACCAATGTTACAGATGTAGATATGGACAGCTTGCTCGTGGCTTTCTCTATAACAGATGCCAACAATAATGTACAGACATTCAATAAAAGATTGGCTCCACTAAAGGCCAATGAAAGTGTTCCTGTAGATTTCAGTATCAATACAGATGGCCTATTGGGGGATAACGAATTTAGAGTAGAAATCAATCCTGGTCCAGAGCAGCAAGAGCATCACTACTTTAATAATCTAGGATTGAGATCCTTCAATGTCGGAGGAGATAACATCAATCCACTCTTAGATGTCACCTTTGATGGTGTTAGGATTATGAATGGTGATATTGTAGCAGCTGCGCCTGTCATCAGTGTATTGCTAAAGGATGATAATATTTTCTTCCCTATCACAGATGTTTCTAATTTTTCTCTTGGCCTACAGGCTCACCCAGATGCTCAGTCGTTTCCGATTGACCTGACGGCGGATAATGTCAACTTTTTCCCTGCAGATTCTACCAACGGCTACTGCGCCCGATTAGAATTTGTTCCGGAGCCGGCCTTGGAGTCAGGAGAGTATACACTATTTGTGCAAGGTACTGATGCCTCAGGCAACTTGTCTGGAGCAAATAATGTTCAGTTGGATTTCCAAGTTGTCAAGGAAGCTACAGTGACCAACATATTGAATTATCCTAACCCATTCTCTACCCAGACACAGTTTGTATTCACATTGACAGGGGCGACAGTACCAGATGTATTTACGATACAGATATTTACCCTTTCTGGAAAGGTGGTTAAGGAAATCACCAAAGAGGAAATGGGCAACTTGAGAATAGGACAAAATAGGACAGATTATAGATGGAATGGTACCGATGACTTCGGCAACAAACTCGGAAATGGTGTCTACCTCTATAGATTGATTACTTCTCAGGTGGATGGAGAAGACCTCCTTCATTTTGGAAATGATAACATTGATGGCTTTTTCAATAAGGGATTTGGTAAATTGGTGATTATGAGATAATCATTGATCTCCTTGAATATAGAAAAGCAAAAAATATATAGTAAGTGGAGCTTAGGTCTGATGATGGTCCTTGGCTCCATTTTTCTTTTGTACCTCAATTGGTTGGTGCCTTACTTACCTGGAGATGACCATATCTTCCAGATGAAGATTCCTAATGAGGGTATTATTGGACAAGAGCGCATAACTAGTATTTCTGACTTGATAGAGTCTCAGGTCAACTTCTACAACAACTATCATTACAGAGTCCTCAATCACACCTTATTGCAACTGCTCTTGCTGCTGCCCACTTGGGTATTTGATGCACTAAATGTGCTGGTGTATTTGTTGTTGCCCTTCTCAGTTTTACCCAGAAAGGAACAAGTTGTTGACTATAGTGCCAAGTATGTCTTTCTGCTCTTTTTTATTTGGGTTTTTCATTTTGATCTCGGTCGCTGCTATTTTCTGACGACGGGTGCACTCAATTATTCTTGGTTATTGGTTCCACAATTACTTTATGTGAGAGTCCTTCTGCGCTACTTGGAGAAAGGATATAGCTCTCCTTGGTTGGTTGTATTGGCGATGGCCAATTTTAATTCCAACGAGAATGTACAAGTCGTTCTGTTTGTTCTCAGCCTATATGTATTAAGTAAGACCAAGCGTAAGTCGGTAATATTAAGTACGGCCATTCTTCTGTTCGGAGGCTTATGGATGTTGGCTTCACCTTCTGTGGGTTTGCGCTTAGCTGAGCAGGGCTTTCGAGAGGGCGGGTGGTTGCCACATGTGATAGAGTATGCGAAGCGAGCCGTCTATTTTGGGTTGCAATATTGGCCTATTGTCCTATTAACGGCATTGGCAGCTGGGCGTATAGGTCCGCCGGAGAGGCAAACAACTTATATCCTTCTAGGTGGTGCTATCTTCTCTATGTTGGTGATGGTCGGCATCCCGCTTTTTGAGCCGCGTTCTGCTATATTTGGATTCTTCTTGGCATTGATGTGGCTAGGTTTTTATACGAGTAGCCTACGACTGCCTAAGACTTTATTTTATGCTATGATTTTCATTGGAATTGTAGTAGGCATATTACGCTTACCAGATTTTCAAGCGCAACGAGCACGGCACAATGCCAATCTAGCGCTCTTCAGTAACAACGAAAAAGATATCTACCTCAAACCCTACTGCGACCAGATCCAGCGCTCTTACCTCTTGTGCTACCCGTTGAGCGAAGACCCCAACTTTGTAGATAATAAGAGCTTGGCAGCCGTGTATGGCAAGCACAGTGTGCAGCAACGCGTCAGACAATTACCAGACTATAAGCTTGCGGATCTCTCCAGCACGCGTGTCCCCGATTTGCTCTATGCGCAACAAGGCCAGACACTAGATGTCTTTGTAGAAGGTGAGCCCAAAGCGGAAAACTATTATTACATCATACGCGGCTCTAGAAAAGGCCTCAATTCTCACAGAATAATAGATTTTATACCGGAGCAGTGGCGGCTCTTCTTTTTGGATTATCTAGAAGATGTGACTAGCAGTGAGATGCCTTATGCGACCATAGAAGGGCAGCTCTATCCACACTTAGAGATAGATAATTATACCGAATATAAATACTTGCTGATTAGTGCTTATGATCTAACGATACACGACAGAGTAGGAGAGATAATGCGGCTAGATCTTGCCGAGATCCAGTAGCTTGATGAGGGCATCAGCAAAAAACTTCTGTGTCCAATTGGTAAATTTCATCTTCTGATAGTCGCCCCAGATAGGAAGCGATGAAGGTATGGCACCTCTGTTGATAGATAGTCGACGCTGACCTTTGAGCAGTGGTAAGAGTAGTATGACGAGTGGGTCTAGGTATTCCTCTCTGCCTGTGCGCTCATAGACTATGAGATAAAGTAGTGCGAGCTGTGCATTGCCAGCAGAGCAGATGTAGTTGTAGTTGCCAGCCCATTTTTCATCATAGGTGGCTGCAACTTTGTTTTTATTTTTTATGAGGGTGGTTAGGGTTTTGAGTGTGGATGTGACTTGTTTTTTTATAGATCTAGAGTTAACTATTTCTGCATATTCCCATAGGCCTCGCAAAGTGTAAGCGATAGTATGTGTATACGCCGCTTCTCCTTTCCTAAATCCCCAATCACTAAAGCTATGGTTATCATTCTGTAATGCCAGAATCTTGTCGACCATCGCCTTGGTTCGGCGCGATACTTTAGAGTCGATGACGTTTTCTGCAAACGCTAGTGGCCACGCTATCCTGCTGTAATACGTCGGTTGATAATCCTCTATGTAGTGATGAGAAATAAATTGACCCTCATCATTTAGCAGGTCTCGCAACCAATCCCTAGTCAGTTCTATTTCTTGTAGCAGCTCTTCGGGCTTATCCACATAAGGGACCAGCGTCAGACATCCTAATAAGATCTGAGCAACATCAAACACAATGGGCTTGCCGCTTTTTATATTGCTATGATAACCGCCTTCTGGGGTCCGTAGGTTTTCAAAAAAATGCAGTTGCTTTTCGGCAAGACTTGAGAGGCCGAGATCAGGCAAGTAACGATCACCTTGCAATAGTGTAGGAATCAGATATCCGGTAGTTTCTGGATAAGGAGCCGCCCACTGCCCTAGTATATTTCTGGAGGCACTAGAGCCTAGATATTTGTTGGTCTTAAAGCTCTTGTAGATCCAGAGGACATTACTATATAAGGCTGAGGTGAGTTGCTCTTTGCCGCCAAGATGGTCGAGTACTTCCGAGAGCTTAGACAAGGAGGTCTGGTTTTAATATACTGATAGCAAGTTTCAATAGGGGATTGTGGATCTTCTGAATCTTATAATGAGGACTTAGTTGACCTCCAAAGGCTCTCAAATAAAATTCTACTTCTTGCAGCATAGATCCTTCAAAATCTGTAATGGTCGTATCCAGTTGGAACATCGTCTCCCAGATAAGATAACCAAGCGCACCGTTGGGTGTAGCATCAGGCATATTGAAATTGATGATACCATAATTTCTGTGCTTATCTCTTGCGATGACAACGCCAGCCATTAGTTGTCCTGAGGCTTTGTCGTGGCAGCCTTTGGCGATGATGCGATCTGTCCCTTTGAAATTTTCAAAGAGTTGTCTGACAGCAATCGGGTTGTAGGGGAGGGGTTTGTTTTTTTTCTGAAAAGACTCTTCGATAAGCGGCCAGATGCTTTTGTAGTCGTGATCCTTTATGACTGTGATCTTTTCGAGTTGATTAAAACTGCGTCTGAGATTCCCTTTCAATTTTTGCTTAAGCGTTTCCTTACCTATGGTCTTGTCCATCAGATAGGTGTACCGCGTTGTCTGCTTGTAGCCCTCCCAGTAGAAGGGTAGCCAATTCTGAAAGTCGGGATAGTATTGCTGAAAGTAGAGACTACACTGGGGTATCTGTGCTATTAATTCTTTAGTAATCTTGACTTCGTGAGATACCTTTTTGTGGGTTTTATAATCGGAAGGATAGAAGATGTAGATGCCATTATAAGCTGTCATAGGCGGCATCAGAATCAAAGTAAATCCTCTGTATTTTCTAATGTGATAGACGAGGACACCAGTCAGTTGGCCCCCTTTGTTTTTAGCGAGAGCCACGTCCCAATCTCCTTTGACACAAACAGCATCCATCCATTGTGGGGTGAACTGTATCGGCAGATCGTAGTTGGCGTATACACGGCGATATTCTTCTTTGGCGCTGATAGCTCTTCTTTGTACAGGTACAAAGTTAGTGATTCTGTAAGCAATGCCATTCTTTTGTAACTTGAGGATCTACTAATGAAAGCAACCCATAAAGATCTACAGCTTGCCCTCCATTGGTTTAAATCCAAAAACTGGAAAGCCTTCCCATTTCAAAAAGAAACTTGGAAAGCCTTTTTAGAAGGGTACTCTGGTGTGGTCAATGCACCCACAGGCAGTGGTAAGACCTATGCACTTTATCTCGGTGCACTGATGACTGCCTTGCGCCAAGACGACTTACCCCGAAAAGGTCCTTACATCATTTGGGTGACGCCGATACGTGCCTTAGCCAAAGAAATCAAAATCTCCATAGATAAAGCCAATGAGGGGTTGGGTTTAGATTGGGTGACGGCAATCAGATCTGGAGATACCACTACGACTCAGCGCAAGAAGCAATTGACGCATCCTCCAGAGGTGTTTATTACGACGCCAGAGAGCCTTCATGTTATACTTGCCAGTAAAGACTATGCAAAGTTCTACACAGGACTCCAAGCCATTATCGTAGACGAATGGCACGAGTTGATGGGCAGCAAGCGCGGGGTACAGACCCAGTTGGCCATTTCTAGGTGCCGAGGGCTCAATCCTAATCTACGAGTCTGGGGGATATCTGCCACTATCGGCAATCTAGATGAAGCGGTCGATGTCCTACTAGGGGAGCAAGCAGACAAGCGCAAGCTCATCGTCTCTGATGTCAAAAAGAAAACCAAAGTCATTTCTATTTTTCCCGATAATGTGGAGGAATATTCTTGGGCGGGACACTTAGGATTAAAGTTGGCGGAAAAGGTGCTGCCCATTATATATAAGAGTAAGACGACACTCATCTTTGTCAATACGAGAGCCAAATGTGAGTTGTGGTATCATCAGTTGTTAGAGCTGGATCCTAGTTTGGCTGGCGATATGGCGATGCACCACGGATCCATAGCTAGAAACTTAAGAGAATGGGTGGAAGAGGCCTTGTATGAGGGGCGCTTGTCTGTAGTGGTATCGACTTCTAGCCTAGATCTCGGAGTAGATTTCAGACCAGTAGAGACCATTATTCAGATCGGCAGTACCAAGAGTGTCTCGCGATTTATGCAGCGTGCTGGAAGGAGTGGGCATTCGCCTGGAGCCTTGAGTACAATCTACTTTTTACCGACCCACGCCTTGGAATTGATAGAGTCGGCGGCATTGCGGGCAGCAGTACAGGAAAAGAATGTCGAGCAAAGAATTCCTTATATCCGCTCTTGGGATGTTCTGATTCAGTACCTGATGACACTCGCAGTTTCAGATGGCTTTGACCCAAAAGTGATTTTTGAGGAAGTTGTCAGAACCCACTGCTACAGCAGTATGACTCAGGAGGATTGGGATAAGATATTACACTTCCTAGTCTACGGATCTCAGTCACTAAAGGCCTATGATGAATATGCTAAGGTCATCGTAGAAGATGGCATCTTCAAGGTCGTTAACAGACGCATAGCACAACGCCATCGCTTGAGCATTGGTACCATCACGAGCGAGGCGATGCTCCAAGTTAAGTACTTGCGGGGCAAGCGGATAGGCGTGGTAGAAGAGTGGTTTGCTTCGCAGTTGAGTGCAGGCGATAGTTTCTGGTTTGCGGGCCGCTCACTAGAATTTGTCCGACTTAAGGATATGACCTTACTGGTTAGAAATAGTCAGAAAAAGAACAAACGTATCCCTTCGTATCTCGGTGGGCGGATGCCACTCAGTACGGAGATGTCATCCGTGCTTAGAGACAAGCTGTATGAATACGATACTTTAGATAAGAGAAAACTGGACAAGGAGTTGGTTCAACTGGCACCGCTACTTGATCTACAGAAAGAGTTGAGTGTGCTGCCCTCTGCTTCAGATTTTCTTGTCGAATATATAGAGAGCAAGGAAGGATATCATTTGCTGATGTATCCGTTTGAAGGGCGGTTTGTACACGAGGGTATGGGTGCTCTTATTGCGCAACGTCTCGCTAGAAAAACACCCATTTCTTTTTCGATTGGAATGAATGACTATGGTTTTGAATTGTTGTCAGATAAGAAGATTGATCTAGAGAAATATCTTACCAAAGATCTCTTTTCATCTAAGGATATTAGCAAAGATATACAAGCGAGTATCAACGCAGCAGAGCTGGCTAGGCGTCGGTTCAGAGATATAGCCAGAATCTCGGGTCTCATCTTCCAGGGCTTTCCAGGTAAGGCTAAGAAGGATAGACACCTGCAAGCTTCTTCCTCCTTGCTTTTTGAGGTATTTAAAGATTATGAACCAGAAAATCTGCTTTTCTTGCAGACTTTTGAGGAGGTGATGACTTTTCAACTAGAAGAGGCTAGAATGGTCAAGGCTTTAGAACGCATTCAGTCCCAACAATTTATTATACAATATCTCAAAAAACCTACTCCTCTATCTTTTCCTATTATGGTAGATCGGCTAAGAGAGAAGATGACCAGCGAAAAACTAGAAGACCGTATCGCTAAAATGAAAATAGGCTTGTCGTAAGACAATCTGTAAAATCTATCGTACTCTAAATGCTTGTATGAAAGTGGAATAGAAAGACGGATGATTCAGCACACGACTCCTCCCTTTTTTCTGAATCTACACTTATCATAGTTGATGATTTCTATTTTCAATTCTTACTGACCCATAGTATTTTACACGTAGTCACTCTTTGAATGATTTGGAGTTCATTTCAACAATCTTTGACCAATTTATGCTTCCTTCTTCATTGCAGTATTTATCAGAAAATTCTTTTACGAAGAGATTTATCTTTTTATAATACTCCACGTCATACTCTTCAGTTTTTTGTTTTGCTTTATATCCTAAAGGCTCAATTATTTCTTTGTATAAATTCTTACTACCCGATATGAATTCCCAAAAATCTTGACCACAATATCGGTCATAATCCCCTTGGTTAATATTCTTATTTCTACCGTAGCATATACCTAAAACGGGTTGAACTATAATTCCTGAATTACTTGTTCTTAATGCCTTCTTTGCTGCCTTGAAGTAATCTTTAAGCTTTTTATGTTGAGTACTGTTTCCCCAATTAGGGCCAGATTTAATTGACACGACATATCTTATTTTATCTTTATCGAATTCTAAATCCATTCCTTCGATTCCTGATTTCCAGCCTTTGAATGTTTGAGAATTAATAAAGATTGCCAACCCTTCTAGCCAATCCCCAAAAATTCCTTCTTCACTTGATGATATATGAGCATCCACAATGCCTGAAACAATCTCTGAAGCAGTTTGAACATACTTTGCCTTAAATAAATAAGGATTTTTTCGTTTGAGGATTTTATCAAGTTTAAGCTTATTGAGACTTTCTATTCGTTTTTTGTGAAAAGTGCCAATATTTGCTTCAACGTATGTATTTATGTCTTCATTATTAATCATATCGTGCAATTGTATTACATTGTTTCTTATATTTTAGCAAAATACAATCAAAGAATTGGCAAAGTTTACATTTATTGACCTTTTTGCAGGTATTGGAGGATTTCATCTCGGTTTGAAGAAGAATGGTGGTGAATGCTTGGCTTTCAGCGAAATTGCCCCGAATGCTATCAGTGCTTATTGTGCAAATCTTCCTTTAGAATCATACAATAACTTAGGTGATATCACTAAAATTGAATCACTACCTAGACACGACTTATTGACGGCAGGTGTACCATGTCAAAGTTGGTCAATTGCAGGTAAAAATCTTGGTTTCGATGATGATAGAGGGCAGTTGTGGAATGATACTATATACCTGTTGAATAAGTCTAGACCCAAGGCTTTTATTTTTGAGAATGTTAAGGGTCTTGCTGACCCAAGAAATAAGGAGGCCTTAAAGTTTATCCTTCAAAGAATTAAAGATTCAGGATATCATGCAGCAGCATATGTTATTAACTCCTATGATTATGGAGTACTTCAAAATAGAATTAGAGTTTACATAGTTGGATTTAAAAATAAGAAACACTTTGAAAGATTCAAGTTGCCACCTGTTAAGCCATCAGATAAAAAGTTATATCAAGTTCTAGATGGTATAAGGGTTGGGAATTATTCCAAGCGGAAATTCGAAACAAGTAAACTATTTGGAGAGGTTGTTCCAATGGCTAGGACTCGATTTCAAAAAGTTGATGAAGTAAATGACTTTTTCCTTTTCAATGATATTAGAAATGGACATTCTACTATTCATTCATGGGATTTAGTTAAAGTAACTAAAGAGCAAGAAAAACTGTGTAATCTGATATTGAAGAATCGAAGAAAGAAAGTTTTTGGGCCAAGAGATGGCAACCCGCTATCATTAACTCAACTTCAGTCATTAGACTCCAAAGTAAAGCAAAGTATGCTTGATGAGCTTGTGTCTAAGGGAATACTAAAAAAAGTAACCTATGCTTTCAATATCGAGGAACGGTTGATTCAAAATTTATCTCCTAAAGAAGAGATTGTTCTGTCTTATAAGCGTGGATCAGAAATACACTTAGACAATCTTGTTGTAAAGAATAAAATTCTAGTTTCTAGTGGTGTTAAGTTCACAAATGTCCTTGAAGGCTTGCAAGTTAAGAATATAATATCACCCTCAGAAATAAGATATGAATTCAAAAACTCTAAAATCTCATCTGGAATAAATGGCATAAATCGAATATATCTACCAATGTCAGATGTATTTTCAACATTGGTTGCAAGTGATACAAATGATTTTGTCGCAACTGAGAATGTTGAATTTGAAAATCCTGAAGATTACAAATCATCCTTCATTGATCAGATTTACAGAAAACACAAGTTTAGAAAAATTACCAAATCGGAAGCTTGCAGAATTCAGGGGTTTCCATCAAACTACAAACTTCAAGAAGGAAGGTCTAAGTGGATGAAGTTAATTGGAAATAGTGTCTCTGTTCCTGTTATTGAAAGTCTTGGAAGTTCAATTCTTAAGACTGGGGTCTTTGATTCTTGATTAGCTGATTACAAATAGACAACAAAACAAGACCCCACGTGATCTTAACCTATTCTATTCCACTCCAGAATCCTGAGTTACTTTAGCCTGACTCTCCACCAAAAAACCAGATACCAGATCCCAATAAGCTTCCCCACCCACAGTCCAGACGTCATTGTGACCAGCACCTTCGACAATATGAAACCGTTTATCGATACTGCCTATCGCTTCATAATTAGTATACCCGTGTTGTATGTCAATTTTTTCGTCCGCATCACCGTGCACTAGTAGTAGCGGTTGTTTGATTTGAGGTACTATATTTTTGGGGCTGGCTTCTGCTTCGGTAAATTCTGCTAAGTCACAGGCCCGAGCACTGAGATAATTAGCCATCGTCTCAAATTCAAAACCAATGTAATCTTCTTGATAGGCAAGTACTATCGAAGAGAAATCAGAGAAGGTACTCTCTATAATGCCATACAGAATCCTGTTATCGTGTGCCATCACTTGTAGAGCTACGGCTCCCCCTAGTGAATGCCCCCAGATGGCTAAGTTGTCTGAGCATTGTTCCTGAGCAATAAGTGTGTCTATCAGATATTGAATATCACGATGCTCCTTTACGCCGAAGGTGCAGAACTCTCCACCACTGGTGCCGTGAGACCGCAAGTTGACTGCAATTGTCTGAAAGCCTAGCGCATTGAGCTTGGGTACCATACGATCATAGTATCTGTAGCTGCCCGCAATACCATGTATAAGGATAATGGACCCTCTTCTAGTTGATGGCGGTTCTACAATATGTGCTGTAAGATCTAAGCCTTCAAAGCCCTTGTAGGTCATCAACTGATCTTGGTTAGGCGTCAAGGTGGCTGCTGGTCGGAATAGCTTTCTGCCCACTTGGAGCACGGGGTTGTTCATTTCTATAACAAACCTCGGTAGTATAATGTAAAAAAAGAGAAAGAGTGCCAAGCAAAATACGCCTGCACCTATTTTCTTCACCATAGTTGTTCTATTGGAATTATATATCCTCGAATCCTTAGCACTATGACTAAAGATTCGAGGATCAATTTTCTTATAGGTTAAATTCTATGCCCTGCGCAAGAGGCAATTCTTTACTGTAGTTGATGGTGTTGGTCTGTCTACGCATATAGGCTTTCCATGAGTCAGAGCCTGACTCTCTACCGCCACCAGTTTCTTTCTCACCACCAAAGGCACCACCGATCTCCGCACCGCTCGTGCCGATATTGACATTGGCGATCCCACAATCAGATCCTGCTGCTGATAAGAAAGTTTCTGCTTCCCGCATATTGGTTGTCATAATGGCTGACGATAAGCCTTGGGGGACGTTATTTTGTATTTGGATAGCGTTTTCTAGCTTGCCTTTGTACTTCATCAAATAGAGTATTGGGGCAAAGGTTTCGTGCTGCACTATTTTGAGATTGGCATCTACTTCCGCCACACAAGGCTTGACATAGCAACCGCTCTCATACTTTTTGCCTTTGAGTACGCCACCTTCTATGAGGAATTCTCCACCTTCTTCTTTGATCTTGCCTCTCGTCTCATTATAGGCTGCAACAGCATCTGTGTCGATAAGCGGTCCGACGTGCATCTTAGGATTCAATGGATCACCAATCTTGAGTTGTGGGTACGCTTTTTTCAGCATACTTTTGACCTTGCCATACACCTTTTCGTGTACGATAAGTCTTCGTGTCGACGTACATCTCTGCCCGCAAGTGCCGACAGCACCGAAGACAGCACCTGTCAGTACAAGGTTAAGATCGGCCTCTGGTGTGATAATGATCGCATTGTTGCCACCCAGTTCCAGTAGCGTCTTGCCTAATCTCGCGGATACAGTTGCGCCAACTATTTTACCCATTCTGGTGCTTCCTGTTGCAGAGATCAAAGGTACTCTTGTGTCTAGAGTCATGTATTCTCCGACCTTGTAATCACCGGTGACGATGCTGCTGACACCTTCAGGCACATTGTTTTTCTTAAGTACAGCTTTGAGGATGTTCTGACATGCAACCGTACACATAGGTGTCTTCTCGCTACCTTTCCACACACATACGTCGCCACATACGAGGGCAATCATAGAGTTCCAAGCCCATACCGCTACTGGAAAGTTAAATGCGGATATGATACCGACGACACCTAGTGGATGCCACTGCTCATACATTCTATGTGCAGGACGTTCGCTATGCATCGTCAAGCCATAGAGTTGTCTAGAGAGACCGACAGCGAAGTCGCAGATATCTATCATCTCTTGCACTTCTCCCCAGCCCTCCTGAAGAGACTTACCCATCTCATAAGAGACGAGACGACCTAGGGTGTCCTTGTTTTCTCTTAACGCTTCTCCATACTGTCTGACGATTTCGCCTCTCTTAGGTGCAGGAACGAGACGCCATTCTGCAAAGGCCTTCTGTGCAGTTTTGATGACCTTTTCGTAGTCTGATTTAGATGTTGTCGTGACAGATCCTATGAGTTTTCCATCGACAGGCGAGTAGGATTTTATAGCTGTTTTGGCAGAGCCTTTAAGTGATTTAAGGCCTGTAGAGGTGCCAGAATTGGTTCTTCCGAGGCCTAATTTTTTTAGTTGACTTAGGTTCATTTTTGCTTTTTATAAATTATGGTAGCTAAGTTAGGATTATTTGGAGTCCGATGAGATGTTGTAGATTAAGATAACAAATGAGATAGTCTCAAGGTCTTTCTTCTATTGCCCTAAAGTTGTCGACGATAAATTTCGGAAGTGCTCACAATAAAAGGTAAATATTAGGGTTATATTAACATCTGTGGCATAATGTTTTGCAGATGGGCAATATTTACTAACTTAAAAAATCAGCTAATGCGGTACTTCACCCTAGGCATACTGTTGTTCAGTATGGTTCCCCTCCTTTCCCAAAACCAAGGTTCCAGCTTTATCCATTTTGAAAGTGATGTGCATCAACTCGATGCCCAATCAAGAATTCAGATCAGTGATATGCTCCTCAATCTGGAGCGACACTCAGACTTTAGTATTCAAGTTGTCGGACACACGGATCAAGATGGCAGTGAAGCTTACAATGAGATTTTAGCTCATAAAAGGGCTGAAGCAGTAACGGAGTATATGTTAGGTCTGGGCATATCAGAGAACAGCATCAAGCAATTGTCTAAGGGAGAGAGAGCGCTTCTGAGGCAAGAGTCGACACAAGATGCCAAACAAGAAAACAGACGTGTAGAGATCAAGTACACCTATAGTGACTATGCGTCACTTGATGAAATGCTGGCAGATGTCGGCACTCAGGATCCAGTGCAGTTAGTTACAGTTACCCCCGAAGAAAGCCAATTGATTGATCTAGAAGGTGGCACACGTGTCTATATTCCTAAAGGCGCTTTTGTGCATAAAGATGGTCGTGAAGTGACTGGTGAGGTCGTCGTCGAAGTTATAGAAGCACATACGCTTAAGGATTTTATGCAACACGATCTCTTTACAGAGAGTAATGGTGAACTCTTAGAGACTGGTGGGATGTTGCATATAGCAGCGACGGCAGATGGTCAGCCCGTCGATCTAGCAGAAAATAGAGCTCTAGAACTGATCTATCCCGTACAAAAGATAGAAGAGGGTATGGAACTTTTCTATGGTGAGGCTACGGATGATGGGATGAATTGGACACCTTCCAATCGTGAATTTAGAACAACACAGGTGATGAATGATCCTGTGATGATAGAAATGGACGCTATTCTCAATTATGATTTTGGCAGATTGGAAAGGGCCAATATGCAGTTCCCTAAAATGATGGCACGACCACGCTATCCTAAAAAACCCTTCCCCCCAGCGAGCACCATCTACTCCGATAAAAAATATGAAGAGCTGTATGCGAGTTACGAAAAAAATCTAGATGACTGGAAAAACGGTCGACCCGCGTATCTAGAAAAGGAAGCCAACTGGCAGAAAGAAGTCTCTCGAAGACTGGGTATTATCGGCGACTTTAAGCAACAACAGTTGGAAGTAGAGTATAGGATTATGGTGGCGAGGGCTTTGCGCGGATTGAGCCAGATGGAAGGCCGTAGAGCACCGGCAGAAAAGCTACGCAAGCTATTTGGTTTCATCAGAAAGCCAATGAGAATCATCTTAGATGAGAAGAAAATGTACACCGCGGCCTTTGATAATTATACGCGAGAAGTGATAGCGGATAGAGCAATCAAGTTTTCTCCAGAAGGTTTTTGGATCAAACCGGATAATAAAATGTGTAACGATCTTAAGACGCTGGTCTTTGAGGCAGAGAGAAAACTCAAGGAACAAAGATTCCGAGAGACGGGAAGAATTGATAGAAGTTCATTTGGTAGTTATGTAGCAGGCATAAGCCAGCTCGGATGGATTAATTGTGATGCCTTTAGAAGAGGCTATGAGCAAGGAGATCTGATTGTCAACAAAACCAATAGCAGCACACGACACTATCTGGTTTACAAAGACTTGAGGAGTTTCATAGGCGGCAGGAGTTATGTAGAAGGAACAAAGTTCAACAATATCGCTCTACGGCAGCCAGTGAAATTGATAGCGGTCAGCCTCGTAGATGAAAAGCCCATGATGGCTGTACAAGAATTTGTAACGAGAGCCAATCAGGTTATTGATATGGAATTAAAGCCTTGTAGTCTCGATGATATCAAGGCTGAGCTAAATTCTGTAGATCGACAGTGGGCGGGGCAGAAGAGCACGCCAGAAATATTAAGTTATGACTTAGACCTGAAGGTATTTCCTAATCCGACGGCAGTCAGTTTTACTGCGGTGGCAGAACCTGCAGAGGAGCTTCGTGAGATGGCCATATATGATATGCAAGGTAAGATGTTGAGACAGTTGGGTGCAGGCAGGGAAGGTATTGATACTCCCGTTTCTGTAGCAGAGTTTGATAATGGGACTTATGTCGTCACAGCAGTATTTAAAAATGGTCGGTCTACTTCAGAGCAACTTATAGTACAGAACGAATAACTAGCCAATAAAGAATTTCTTCCTGACAAAGAGTGGGGTAGGCTGCAAGGTCTACCCCATTCTATCTGAATGCATTATCCAGTAAATAAAAAAGCCCTGACACTTCGCAAAGTGACAGGGCTTTTTCTTTTTCACGATGTTGAACACATCAATTCTTTATAACTCTCTTGACTCTGGTTTCGCCTTGAGCAGTTGTGGCCATTAAAAGATAGACGCCAGCGTCAAGTGCACTAACATCCATTTGATTTGCCGATTGCTCTATGAGCAACTGACCTCTTAGGTCCAGCAGTCGAAAAACATCTGAAGTTGCCCCTTCTATATTAAGCACCTTTGTCACAGGATTAGGATAAGTCCTGAGGTCACTGTTGTTAATGTCTACTGTAGACGTAGAGCCCTGCTCAAATGTAGCAGAAGTACTCGTCGCTCCATCACCCCCAGGGCTACCGTTTCCATTGACTGCGTTGCCTCCTGAGTAGAATGTGACAGAACCTGCATCTGGAGCAGTCCAAGGAATCGCTACGGTATTTGTCGGTAGTCGCATTGATTGTACTACATATTGTCTGTCAGCATTGCCAAACTCTCTTACACCATCAGGTAGATCAGTAAAGTTGTTGACGGGATTTTGTTGGTCATCTAAGCAGACCATTTGAAATCCATAACCTGTAGGCGGTACCGTTGAAGAGGTATTGATGGTAACATTAACGAGATACTCGGCACCTGGTAGGTATCTTTCTATAATGTTGCCATCTAGATCAGTGAGTGAAAGTTCCATACTTGGGTCAAAAGCACCAGCCGAATGACAACCAGCATTGCCGCAAGCTCTAGCATCACCAGGAGCTCCACTAGCAGGAATAGTATAGCCACCAGACCACGAGAGGAGGGTAATAGAGAGGATTATAATAAAAGCAAAGTATAGTTTTTTCATGTTTGTTATTTATAATTTCAAATATCTCAATTTCTGTTGAGTAGCCACTTTGTCGTATGGTAGGTATATACTTCGATGCTACCTTGCAGACATTTCGTAGCTATTTTATGACGTTGACAGTAAAAAAGGCCTCTACGACGATAGGATAGGTGTTTGCAATAACATCTACCGTTTTAGTTAATTCTCCAAGAGTCTGATCTGTGCTGTCATAAGTTACGGAAATGACACCTTTCTCTCCTGGAGCGATGGGCTTTCTAGGCCAATCCAAGGTCGTGCATTTGCAAGCTGTAACTAATTCTATTTCTAGGATAGCAGAGCCCGTGTTTTCAAATTTGAATTCAACCTCCTTTTTTTCGCCTAGCTTGACATCTCCTACATTGATGGTTTCTTGCTCCCAGGTGATCTGTGCTACCTTCTGTCCAGATCTGTTGGTAACAACCTTTTGACTCTTACATCCTAGTGCAAATATTACCGCAAGTGATATTAGAACGAGCTTCTTCATAGAATTTTTGAGTTAGAGTAAACCATTAAAATAATCCACAAATTCTGCCATAGATTTTGTGCCTTGATCTCCTTCGCCTTGCATACGTACTGCAACGCCTTTTGATTCTATTTCTTTTTCTCCTACAATAAGAAGTATAGGAATTTTCTTCACTTCGTTATCTCTTATCTTCTTTCCGATGGTTTCATTTCTTTCATCAATAAATCCTCGGATGTCGTGCTTGGCTAGGGCTGTCTGTACCTCTTCGCAGTAGGGGACAAATTTATTGTCGACAGGAATGAGAACATACTGCTCTGGGGTCAGCCACAGAGGAAACTTACCCGCCGTGTGTTCAATGAGAATAGACATAAATCGCTCCATAGAACCAAATGGTGCTCTGTGTATCATCACAGGTCTATGCGCTTGATTGTCAGAGCCTATGTATTCTAGTCCAAAGCGCTCAGGCAAATTGTAATCAACTTGTATCGTACCCAGTTGCCATCTTCTACCGAGTGCATCTTTAATCATAAAGTCTAACTTGGGACCATAAAAGGCTGCTTCACCAAGTTCCGTTTTAGTGTCCATCTCCACTTCTTGAGTTGCTTCGATGATGGCCGCTTCTGCAGCATTCCAGTTTTCATCAGAACCGATATACTTATCTGGATTATCTGGATCTCTCAACGATATCTGCGCCGTAAAATCTTCAAAGCCCATCTTGTTGAGCACCTTAGTCGTCAAGTGCAATACTTCTAGAAATTGGTCCTTAAGTTGGTCTGTTGTGCAGAAGATATGTGCATCATCTTGAGTAAAACCTCTTACTCTCGACAAGCCGTGTAGCTCGCCACTTTGCTCATAACGATAGACAGTACCGAACTCTCCAATCTTAAGAGGTAGTTCCTTATATGATCGAGGTCTATGACCGAATATCTCACAGTGGTGCGGACAATTCATCGGCTTCAATAAAAATTCTTCTCCCTCTCTTGGTGTCTGAATAGGCTGAAAACTATCTGCACCATACTTAGCGTAGTGTCCAGAAGTCATATATAATTCCTTGCCGCCTATGTGTGGCGTTACAACCATTTTGTATCCGAGCTTTTCTTGCTCCGCTCTTAAGAACGCTTGTAGTCTTTCTCTGATTTGTGTCCCCTTTGGTAACCAAATCGGTAGACCAGAACCGACTCGTTCTGAAAACATAAACAATTCTAATTCAGCACCCAATTTTCTATGATCCCTCTTCTTGGCTTCCTCGAGCATATGAAGATATTCCTTCAGCTCTTTTTGTTTTGGGAAGGTAATGCCGTAGACCCGCACCATTTGTTTCCTGGATTCATCACCTCTCCAATAAGCACCTGCAAGACTCATCACCTTGACGGCCTTGATCGTTCCAGTGTGTGGGATGTGCGGTCCTCTACACAGATCAGTAAAATTACCTTGCTTGTAGAAAGTGATCTGTCCATCTTCCAGACCTTCTATAAGTTCTAGCTTATACTCATCACCCTTTTCTGTAAAGTACTTAATGGCATCAGCCTTAGAAACTTCAGTTCTCTCAAAGGTGTTTTTCTGCTGAGCAAGCTCGAGCATTTTCTTTTCTATTTTCTGAAAGTCAGCGGGTGTCAGCACCGTATCTCCAGTATCTATGTCGTAGTAAAATCCATTTTCTATCGGAGGCCCTATGCCAAATTTGATATCTGGATAGAGTGCCTCTAGCGTCTCTGCAAGTAGGTGTGCTGATGAGTGCCAAAAGGCATATTTCCCCTTGTCGTCCTTCCACGTATGTAAGACGATATTGGCATCTTCGGTAATCGGTCGCGTTGCATCCCAGTGCTCTCCATTGACAGTTGCAGATAGGACATTTCTGGCGAGCCCTTCGCTTATGGAAGTAGCTATCTCTATAGCCGATACGCCTGCCTCGTATTCTCTTACATTACCATCGGGAAAAGTGATTTTCATAAACTATAAATTTTTAAGAAGTATGAGGCTCAAAAGTAAGGATATACATTACAAATAATGCGTATATGTAGCATCTTCGCCTAGCCCTAGAGCTCTTGAAGCGCAAATTTAGGACACTAACCAATTAAACGTCCGATTTTCTCAGTTGCAACACGCCATTTACAGGGCTATTATTACTATAATTGGAGCATCCTTTAATACCTAAGGCAACATCGTATGCATATTTCACCATTTATTGCTTCTTATCCTAGAGAAGAGCTCATCACCTCTCCTACTTCATTTTTTTCTAGTATTAAGTATAATTATAATGAATATAGGGTCAATGGGATCTATAGGGAATTTGAGCAACCTGGCTATTTTGTTTATAGAATAACTACTGGTGGGAAAACCCAGACAGGTCTTTTGACCATGACAGACGTGAAGGAACTCAAAAACAAAAGAGTACTCAAGCACGAAAAAACTTTGGCAGCCAAGGAGCAGACTATGATGCACCGTCTTCTGCAGACTAAGGCACTCGTGAAACCTGTACTCTTGACTTATAAGCCGATTAAGTCTATTCAAAATATATTAGATAAGGTAACCCAAAGCGAGCCATTGTTGAATATTAATTTCGAATCTGAAGATGGAATACATCAAATCTGGCCTATATCAGATCAGAAAACCGTGGATACGATCACAAAGTCTTTTTCTAAAGTTGGTAAGTCCTATATAGGGGATGGCCATCATAGATCGACTACAATGCAACTGCTGAGTAAAACCAAAGAATTAGGTAAGGAGGCAAAGAAGTTTAGAAGATTATACACAGCTTACTTTCCTTACGATCAAGTGACTATCTGTGATTATAACCGAGTAGTCGATATCTCTGAGATTACAAGTCTGCCTGAGTTTATCGTAGCATTATCAAAGTACTTTGATATAGAACCCTTAGCTGAACAAGCTAAGCCAAAGAAGAAGCACAACGTTACTTTCTTTATCGATAATAGGTGGTACTTAATGAAGTGGAAAAAGAAGTATCTCTCTAAGAAAAGCAAGCAAAGTGTCTTACTCGATAGTGCCCTTATTAATAAGCACGTATTTGAAGAAATTCTAGGCATAGCAGATGTAAGGGATGACACTAGAATTAAGTATTTCGGAGGGACGCTTCCACTGAAAAAAATGGAGATGTCGAGCCAAAAACGAAACATAGGTATCGGTATCTGTATCTTTCCAGTATCTGTCAAGGAACTCACTGCTATAGCAGATCAGAATCAAACTTTACCTCCCAAGAGTACTTGGTTCTTGCCAAGACTCAAGAGTGGTATTCTCGCTAAAAACTTATAGACCTTGCGTTACCTTACAGCAGATTTTGTTCTTCCTATTTCTAGTGATCCTATAGAAGAAGGTGTAGTTGTCTTCAATGATCAGGAGGCTATAGAAAAAATAGGAACGAGAGAAGAATTCCCTTCCGCGGACTTAGAAATTCACAAGGGTGTATTGTTACCAGGATTGATCAATACGCATTGTCATCTTGAGCTTTCTCATATGAAAGGTCTGTGCCCTACAGGCACCAAACTCATTCCTTTTATTTCTACAGTCGTCAAGCAACGAGAGTTTGAGCAAGAGATTATTCAAGAGCATATTGACCTTCAGGATCAAGCTATGTGGGATGTTGGAATCCAAGCAGTTGGTGATATCTCTAATAAGGCTGACACGGCAAGTTGTAAGAAAACCTCTCCGATTAGTTACTATACTTTTGTAGAGCTTTTTGATATGATGCAACCGACAATGACTGAGTCGACCATTACATCTTATCGACAAGTATTTGCTGAGCAAGCCAGAGGTAGGGGCAATGAGAAATCTTTTGTACCGCATGCACCTTATTCTGTTACGCCAGCACTTTTCGAGTTCATTAATAAGGCCAATCCAGAGAATGCCATCCTCAGTATACACAACACGGAAACGGCACCTGAAAATGAATTGTTTAGGACAGGCAAAGGCGGGTTTGTGGAGTTTTATAAAAGTATGGGTATGAGCCTCGACCATTTTGAGTCACCTGGAACCAACTCTATAGATTATGTGTTGAAAAATTTGACACCGAAGAGTAAAAACATATTCGTACATAACACCTTAACGAGCCCAAAGGATATCGTTGCGGCACACACTTGGTCTGACCAAGTATACTGGGCTTCGTGCCCCAATGCCAACCTATATATAGAAAACAATTTGCCTGATTACAAACTCTTTATAGACAACAAGGCTAAGATGACACTTGGTACAGATAGTTTGATGTCTAATTGGCAACTAAGTATATGGGAGGAAATAAAAACAATAAAAAGATATCAATCCTATGTGCCTTTATCTGTTTTGATAGAGTGGGCCACAATTAATGGTGCTGTCGCCTTAGGGTATGAGGAGGTGATGGGCAGTTTTGTAGTGGGAAAGCGACCAGGGGTTGTGCTGGTGGATTGTGACTGGGATGGTGATAACACTGATATTTCCCAGACACAATCCAAAAGACTCTTATAGTATTTGTTTTATGGCTTATCTTATGACTGTTATGTCTCCAACTTCTGAAATTTCTTGATCTCCCTCCATATAAACTAATCGATAGACATAGACGCCTTGCTCTACTTCAGAGCCATTAAATCTTCCATCCCAAAATACTGCAGGATCATCAGTGGAAATATTTTCTACGTGATGCACGGCTTCTCCCCATCGGTCATAGATGGTGAAAACTGTTATAAGCACCGGTGTGCCCGAGTAAGGGCCAAATAATTGGTTTCTGTCATCTGACTGGATTGCTGTAGGCAAGAATACTCTTGTTTGTGGCACTACTCCTTGACAAGGAATACAGACCGAGCCATCACAGACAAGAACGGTTTCCACATCATTTAAGGTAAATGCATTGCCATCATCACAAGGCTGTATGGTGACCTCAGTTGTCATATCGCAATCGACTGGCGTGCCCAAGCAAGGCTCACAGATCGTGCCATCAGAAAGCACGAGTTCGACATCATCAAATGTACACGGTTCGCCATCATCACAAGGTTGTTCTTCAAGCGTCTGGATACCACAATTTGCTGTTCCATTACAATTGCAATTGGCATCTATAGTATCATTTTCTGTATCTGGATTCTGATCGTCACAAGGATCTCCTATGTTAAGCATTAGTGCTGGGCAGTCGTACATACAAGAGCCATCATCACAAGTAGCATTGGGGTTGAAGTTTAAGGCACCTGGTTCAGTACAACCTACAACTTCGGGTAGGCTTTCACAGGTGCAAGTAGCGTCATCCCATACCTCAGTGCCGTTAGTGCAGTCACCGTCGTCTACACAGGTGGATGGGTCAGGTGGGTTGATGGACTCACACATACAGTTGGCGTCATTCCATACTTCCATTCCATTGGTACAATCACCATCGTCTATACAGCTTGTTGGATCTGGTGGGTTGATGGATTCACACATACAGTTGGTATCATTCCATACTTCCATTCCGTTGGTGCAATCACCGTCGTCTACACAGCTTGTTGGATCTGGAGGGTTGATAGATTCACACATACAGGTGGTGCTATTCCAGATTTCAGTGCCGTTGGTACAGACTCCATCATCACAATTCCCTGGGTCAGGGCAGGTCAAGTCACAAGAACCATCGTCACAGGTTGCGTTGGGGTTAAAGTTGTTGGCGTTGGGGTCGGTGCACCCTAGAACTTGTGGAATGACTTCACAAATACAAGTTGTCATATTCCAAATTTCTACTCCATTGGTACAATCGCCATCATTGATACAAGTATTGGGGTCAGGAATATTGGTCGCGACACAATCGCAGATATTTCCGTCCCATATTTCTTCTCCGTTAGAGCAATCTCCATCATCACAAGTTCCGGGGTCTGGACAAGCAAAGTTGCAAGAGCCATCATCACAGGTTGCTGCAGGATCGAAGTTTGTCGCTGTTGGGTTTGTACACCCTAGTATAGTTGGTGTGGTTACACAACTACAAGTTGCGGTATCCCAATTTTCTATACCATTGGTGCAATTGCCGTCGTCACATTGCTGTTCTTCTACGACTTCAATAGTTTGCGTGACCATATCCGTACAACCAGAAACAACTGCCGTAAAGCTGTAGGTGACAATATGTGTTCCAAGCCCTGCAGTAGTGGCATCAAAGGTATTGCCAAATACACCATCACCAGAGTAAGAACCGCCCATAGGAAGCCCTCCATCAAGCGTAAAGCTTGGAGTGCAGACTGTTACCATAGGAGGATCTATTGTAACCGTAGGTAGAGCAAAAATGGTTATGACATCATCATCTTGTGCAGTACAACCATTCTCGTTAATGGTATACGTTATAGGATACAAACCAGGCGGTAGTCCTGTAGGATCAAAAGTGTCACCGACGACGCCAGTTCCAGAAAAAACTCCTCCTGGGGGAGTGTTACCACCTAGTTGAATAGGTAGATCTCCTGTGCATATTCCAGTTTGTGGAAGGATCAAACTTACAACGGGTGGGGTAGCACAATCAGAGCAAGTTCCTGGGTCACTAACGATAACGTCTATGCTGCAATTGGGGTCAACAGAATCCGTGATAGTGACAGACACGTCTCCTGCACCTGCAGTACCTGCCTGCAGCATAAAGGTCGTCATAGTCCCGTAAGTTCCCATACTTGGCATTGCGGCTCCAGTACCAGTTGTAATTATATAATTTGCGCCAAGATTGCTGCCCACTGGATTGAGTGAGAAACTGATAACATCATCTGTGTCTTCCATCAAGGTTCCGTTATCATCACAGGTAATATTGATTACAGGAGCAGACATAATGTTGCAAGCACCAGAGCAAGAGCCAGGATCTACGACGAGAACATCTATTGTACAAGATGGGTTATTGACATCAGTCAGTGAAAGTTGTACGTCACCTCCACCTGCTGAGCCCGCAGGCAGCATAAATGTATTGGGCACGCCAAAGGTTCCTGTACTTGGACTTATGGTTACTGCTCCTGCGCTAAGGTTGTATTGTGCGCTTATATTGGTCCCATTAGGGCTCAATGTAAACGAGATAAAATCATCCGTAGCATCTGCCGGAGTGCCTCCATCGTTGCACTGCACATTGTCTAGCATAGGTGTGGTGATATTGCAAGTCCCAGAGCAACTACCTGGATCAGAAAGGGTTATATCAATAAAGCAACTAGCATCACTGTCGTCAGTTATGGTTACCGTCACATCTCCATTGCCAGCCGTGCCTGGGGCAAGTGCAAAAGTTAGGGCTGACCCATAGTTGGCAGAGTTTGGAGAGATAGCACTACTAGGTGACGTCACGGTGTATCCTATACCACCATTAGTCGCCTGTGGGTCTATGACGAAGAGGATAAAATCATCTGTATCATCTGAGGGTGTTCCTCCATCATCACAGCTTACACTTGATAATGAGGCAGTTGTAATCATACAAGCTGTCGAGCAACTACCAGGGTCTTGTAGGGGAACATTAAAGTCACAGCTTGCGTCATTGTTGTCTACCAGTGTGATGGTGACATTGCCGTTGCCCGCAGACCCTTGTTGTAGAACAAAAGTCGTAGGAGCTCCATAAGCACCCGCATTTGGGGTGACGGATCCAGATGAGACAAGTACGGTGTAAGTTGTTCCACCATTTACAGCCGCAGGATCTAAAGTAAATTCTATAAAGTCGTCAGAGCTATCACTTAATGTATTGTTGTTGTTGCAAAACAGTCCACCAAGATTAGCTGCTGTAATTTCGCAATCACAGTCTCCTTCATCTATTTCAATTTCATCAGTTGACGAACAACCATTAGTAGTTGAGACGACAAGTATATAATCTCCTAAATTATTAGTAGTAGTATTGGGGATATCTAGGATAGGGCCGTTGTTTATGCTGCCATCAGGGAGAGTCCATTCGTAAGAGTCTCCTTCTTGTAGTAATTCTTCAAGAATGAGGTTGTCACCAGGACAAATTTCAAACAGATTGGTAGAAATATTTATACTTGGTGCAAATTCTACTGCTACTTCGACATCTGCAACATCAGTACAACCATTGCCATCTGTGACGGTCACCATATATATCGTCGTTACAGTTGGAAATACTTCTATTGTCTGGTCATCTTCTCCTGTATCCCATTCGTAACTGTCTCCACCTGAAGCAGTTAAGGTAGCACTTTCATTAAGGCATATTTCTTGGTTATTTCCAGCATCGGCAGAGGTATTGATGTTTATAGAAACCTCTACTTCATCAGTTGCTATACAACCATTGCTGTCAGTGACGGTAACAATGTAGGTCGTTATAGTTACTGGACTCACTGTAGTAGAGGCGTTATTGTCGCCAGTATCCCAGATATAACTAACGCCACCACTTGCTGTTAATGTTATAGATTCGCCAATGCATATTGCTTCATTGGGTCCTGCTTCTGCTGTAGTGTTGATATTGACAATAACTTCTGCTTCATCAGTGGCGGTGCAGCCATTGATATCTGTAACTGTAACCGTAAATGTTTCAGTTGAAGGGGGAGAAACATTGATGTCAGCACTATTGTCACCAGTACTCCACATATAACTAATACCTCCTGAGGCCATTAAAGTTGCAGTCTCACCCATACATATTTCTGCATCTAGACCTGCATCAGCAGTTGTATTTGAGATTACAATAATTTCTACTTCATCGCTGGCAGAGCATCCAATTCCATCCGTAACTGTTACGGTGTAAGTTGTCGTAGAAGTTGGATTTACAGTTGTACTAGCAGTATTATCTCCAGTGTCCCAAGTATAGAATTGGCCTCCTGTAGCAGTAAGAACAATGGACTCGCCTGCGCAGACCATATCATCTTGTCCTGCATCAGCGGTAGGTTGAGGACTTTCGCTTATAGTGATTTCATCAGTTGCGGTGCACCCATTACTATCTGTAACAGTGACCATAAAGTCACCAAAATCAGCACTAGAAGAGGTCGGTATTATTGGATTATTGTTTGTACCCAAAAGTGAAAAGCCATTAGGTCCCGACCATTCCCATTCTTCATTATTCGGGTCAGTTTCGAGCAATTCTATATCATCGCCTACACATACAGGATTGTTGATTGCAGATAAATTTACATTAGCAGAACTTGCTTGGTCATCTATTTCTACCTCTACACATATTTCAAAATCAAGACTATAAAACCCATCAGTAATAATACTTGGACCACTCGGACAGTTTTGATTAATGGCCGGAATTAGGTCGTATCCCAATTGGCCACCGAAAGCTATATTCATTCCTAAGGAACTTGAAACATCAATACAAGTTATTTCTTGTACTCCATCAAACGAGAATATGTTCGTATCGTTATCATTTGAAAATTCGTGTATTGAAGGGGGTACGGTGCTTTCACCAAAAGGTAAGCTAGTGTCAGAAAAGTAAATGTTTTCGAAATGTGCAAACAATGTACAACCGGAGAGAGCAATGTCATCAATTTCATTAGAAATCGTGGTTGTGATAATCACTTTTGATATTTTGGTACATGGTCCAAAGGTGTCATCTGGCAAATCAAAATTTAGCATATATCCTTCGCTATGGTCTCCCACGAAGTCTTTTCTATCAGGTCCTAAGAATCCACTATTACCATTAATCGCATCATTTTGATTAAGACAGCCTATGTTTACAATCATTGGTAGCTGACTTAAAGCCCTGCTGGACATAAAAATAAGTACTGTAAATACTAGGAATAGCTGGAAATGGGTCTGCATACTTATGTTTTTTCTTATTCGATTACATCACAAGTCTGGTATTTAAACCGAACTAGCAAAGAGTCTCAAATTAGTTAGACTCTCACTTTTGGCTTAAGATAAGTCGTACATCATCAGTACATCAGTCAAATTTGTTGGTAATTTAATTTAATTCCATTTTACTCTCAAATACCTAGCAAATAAAGGATTGATACACATAGTTGGCATCTAAAACAAGACATAACTCGTATTTAATAAAAAAAATATGTTGCCTTAGTATTGACTTAAAAGCAAATTATTTCTCTACATTAGCGGTGACGAAATTTTAAAACAATTAGCTCAATCTCACACCAAGCCAAAGGAAGGGTATGTTTTGGGCTGACTAACATTAGCGTATAATGTACCGACTCAATCCCTTTTCAATCTCAAAACGACTAAAGTCGTTATCTCAGTTATTAATGCTACTAAGCTTAGTTGTAGTATCTTTTTCACTAAAAGCTGCATCGCCAATGGATTATATTGGCGGAGCTCCTTTTCTGTCAGACATAATATTAGAGCACTCTTCGGATGAGGCTGATGCAACTGCTGCACTGGCCTCAGCCAATGTAGAGTTTTGTGTCAATGTAAGTCCAGCGAATGTAGGTGGCCCAGTTAATAACGTTTCTATTTTTGGGAACTTTAATGGTTTTGGATTTCCGGGCATCCAATTGACAAACACAACTGGTAATACGTGGTGCGGGACTATAAATGTTCCTGCTGGAACCGTAGAATACAAGTTTATAGTAAACAATTCGGTTACAGAAGAGTTTGCTCCAGTAGATTCAGGAGCAACACCTGATCCAGCTAGACCTTGTGTGTTTACACCATTTTACCCATTTACCAACAGGTTCCTTGAGGTAGAGTGTGGCGTAGATCAGGCAGTGGAGTTTGGTTTTAATAGTTGTACGACTGTAGGCACTGGAAGCACAGAACTTTGTATAGATATGGCTTGCGTTCCAGGCGGTCCAAGTGCTGTTAACACAGTCCACGTTTTTGGAGAATTCGCTTTTCCTTATTTTAATGGTTTCCCTGGTATTCCTCTGCAAAACACAGGTGGATGCACTTGGTGTGTTGAGTTGTTCAATGGTCCGGGTTGTTATGAGTTTTTGTTTGTATCCAATGGAGGCCAAGAAGTTGAAAGCTTTGTGCCTGGAGAATTGCCTTGCACATTTACTTTTGGTCAATTTACAAATAGACAATATTGTGTTCCTTTTGGTGGTGGTGGTTCTGTTACTTATGGATGGGAAACTTGCGAAGCACCTGGTGGCCCTACAGCGGTTTGCCAAGATGTTACTTTGGACCTTGTAGGAGGAGCCTTGGTGTTAGATCCAGCATTAGTTGATGGAGGCAGTTTTGATGGCTGTGGCAATACACCAATTTTAGAAGTATCACAAACAGATTTCTCTTGTGCTGATATCTCAGCTTGCCAGGGTACTAACGGTGTAGTTCTCACAGTATCAAGTGAATGTAGTGCTGCAATTGACAGATGTGTAGCTAGAGTTACGCTAAATAATCAAACAGCACCGACACTTAATTGTACAGATCACACGATCAGTCTAGACGGAACAGGTTCAGCAGAATTGTGGCCAGCATCTATAGTAACAGGAACTACTTGCTTAGGAGAAGAAGTTAGCTTCTCATTTGATAGAAGTTTGGAATTTTCTTGTGCAGAGGTTACAGGAGCGGTAACTCCAATTCTCGTAAGTGGTGTAGATCAATGTGGTAATTTATCTCAGTGTACAGTACAAGTAACAGTAATAGATAACCTACCTCCAGTAATTTTCTGTCCAGTAGATAAGACATTGACATTGAGT
>CALFUU010000079.1 GCA_937929835.1 uncultured Saprospiraceae bacterium
TACAAATTTCTTACACGATGAATACTTTAAAAAATTCTGTTCAACTCGTAGGCCACCTCGGACAAGAAGTCAAATTCTTCAACTTTGACTCTGGCTCTTCTAAGGCTTCCTTTGCTCTCGCTACTAATGACTACTACAAAAACAGTAAGGGAGAAAAAGTACAAGACACCCAGTGGCACAACATAGTCGCCTGGGGCAAGCTTGCCGACAACATGAAATCTATTCTGGACAAAGGATCGGAAGTCCTCGTCAAGGGTAAGCTTACCTCCCGCAGCTATGATGACAAAGAAGGTGTCAAGCGCTATGTAACTGAGATCGTCGCCAATGAATTCATTTGCTTCGATAAGAAAGAGATGCCTTTCTAAGCGGCCTATGCATATCGGATAATTACAGATAGTACCTTATAAGAAGGGGCGGCCAGAATGCTGGCTGCCCTTTTTTGAATGCATACCCACTATGCCACCGTAGACCTTATGTCCTACACACTTGTTTTTACACAAAAAATATAAAGCTAGTTCAGTAGGAGATAATGTTTTGTATTGCTGAGTAAAGATGATGATATAAGTCGTCTGCGACTAAGGAGCATGTGATCACCCTATCTGGTGCTAGCGATTGGATTTCATCACTTTGAATTTGTGTTCGGCAGAATCAGCCTGATCTCCACAAATCCAACAATCACTAAATTCGGATGTCATCTAATAGTGTTGAAAATTTTAAGTTCCTCTAAAAATGGTACTTTCCCTCTAAATGCATTTCTAACATCAGTTTGGTATTCAAAATATCTATTGTAGTCGTTTAGCTTACTCCATGCTATACTAAGTTTTGGAACTCCATATTTTAAAAATTCTATCTGAATAAGATTATCAATAGGAACATGATAGAATTGTGAAAATCTATTAGAATTCTTAATCTGTTTTGAACCAACTGCGAATAGGTATTTAAGAGACATGTTTAGCCATTTTTGACTTTGACCTATTGTGATTTTATAACCTAATACTTCAAAAAATTTATAAATAAGTTGATGACAACTTTTTTTATGCCAATTGTCAAATTCTTTTTGGTCAGAAAACTTTGCATCTTGGAAAAGATAATCAATCTCTGTTTTGATATAATCGTGGATTTGATTGTATTTATGTTTAGTAATTCTTTTGCTCAATCCATGCATTGTTCTATTACAATCCCTATATGCTCTTCTAACACAAGCATCAAAATAATCAATATTGGTGCCTAAGTAAAGCCCCATCCATAGTCTATTGGTTTCATCTGTAACATTCATAATTACATCAAATACATTCTTTAAGATTCCTCAATCATTACCTCATAAGGATAACTGCAGATACACTAAAACCTACCTGGGCGGCGTGCCTGGACCTACTGAAGCCTCTCTGAACCATACTTCTGTGTAGCTGCCCTTCTCATACTGCTTGGCAATGTCACCGCCGTAAATTTCAGAGCCTGTACACCAGACGATATTCTTAGCGGGGTCTTTTCCATTGGTCTGATTATATGCACCTTGCTTGAAATAATTGAGCTCACCGGCATAAGCCTCGGGCCTTTCGATACCGTCTTGGCCTATGGGTACAAAGGTCTTCATCACTTGCGCAGGAATATCTGCCTTAGTCGTATACGCTGATTGTATCAAGTTTTTTGTAAATGTCTTAGTAGGGTGGCCTTCGCTCATAAAGGTTAAGTACATGATGCCGTTATACACATTGACCTCATAGCTGAACTCCTCGCCTAACTTGATGCCATCTGCTGGCTCCGCAGGATAAGTGTGGCTATCTGGACCTACTTCTGTAAAGTCGTAGCCCCACACTGCAGTAGAATAATCCCATCGGCCTTTGTTGCTCTCGCCTGCTGTATTGATTTCATAATTCCAGAAAACAGAGCCTTTCTCGTGCCCAGGAAACTTCTTGTAAAAAATCTTTAGAGGTTCATTCTCATGGCCTTCACCACTATGAATCTGTCCTACCACAGTAGCATACGAAGCTGCTACCCGCGCATCGCCAGATGTAGACACCTGCATAACTTTACAAGTGCCTGTCAGTCGCCCACCTTCCTCTGGAGTCCACTCTCGCTTTTCGTGTAGCTCTGTCCTAGTATTGCTAGAATTCTTTGAAGTCACTCCAGCATTGGGTGTTTTATACACGACCCATCTCCTTGTACCGTCTATTACAGAATAGAAAAAATCCTTATGCTCATAAGCTGTAAGGTCATCTACATGGCTGCCGTCGCCCAACATAATCTTAAACTTATCCATCACAGGAATAACGGCGTGTGGATAGACGACCTTATTTGCCAATCCATCATTTGCGGCAAAGTAACCAGCATTGGATATAGCACCATCATTGATTGTCAACTCTGATGACTTGAACCAGACTTCGGCATAGTGGCCATTGGCATACTGTTTTTGTAAGTCACCGCCTTGTGTCTCTGCTCCTGAGCACCATACCATATTGACGACAGGATCTTTTCCATTGGTTTGATTGTAAGCACCTAGCTTAAAGAAAAGACCTTGCTCTGCATAAGCTGTCTCGACCTCTACCCCATCCTGACCTATCGGCACAAATAAGTTATTGACTTGCTCAGGTCGCTGGGACACTTTTGCGTATTCTGACTTGATGAGGTTTTTGGTAAAGGTTTTTGTAGGGTGACCGTCACTTTCAAATTTGAGATACATCACACCATCTCTAACGTCAATCTCATAACTCAACTCCTCTCCCAATGCGATACCGTCTTCTGGCTCTGGCGGATATACATCCTTCTCAGGTCCTACTACAGAAAAATCATAACCCCATATAGGGTAAGAATAATCCCATCGACCAGAATTGTCATCCCCTGCTGTATTGATCTCATAGTTCCAGAAAACAGAACCCTTTGTGTGACCAGGAAATTTTTTATAAAATAACTTAAAGGGTTCGTTCTCGTGTCCATCTGCGCTATGGATCTGACCTATAACAACAGAATATGTGGCCGCTACTCGAGCATCCCCTGTCTGTGCCACATTCATCACCTTGAGAGTAGCCGATAATTTTCCGCCCGTCTTAGGGGACCACTTTTTGAGTTGTGCCAACTCTGTCCTTGTGTTATTAGACGTGCCATGCGTGTTGCCTGCATTTGGCGTCTTGAATACAGCCCAGTCTTGACCACCTTCATTGGCCGTATAGAAAAAATCTTTGTTGCTGAAATCCACGGGTACTCCACTATTGCTACCATTGCCCAAGATCAGATTCCAGTGATTGAGGTTCGTGAGAATATCACTAGGCTGCTTTTGACTTGATGACGTCTCAGATTCTAATTTCGCAGTCTGTGTCGATGAAGAATTACAACCTGACAGGAATATCAATACAAGTGTACAAGCAACTAGGGATTGCAATAGGAAAGTTTTCATAGGCAGCATTTAGTGTTTATCGGTTTCTTATTGTCTTTATGAGCTCAAGGGTTGAGCTAACTTTGTGCTCTAATTCCGAATAGTTTTTGTCTGCAAGTATTTCTTTAGTGATCAACTTAGAACCCATTCCGACACAAGTGGCGCCGGCCCCAAACCATCCAGTAAGGTTCTCTTCATTGGGTGCTACACCACCGGTAGGCATAATTTTAGTCCAAGGTTGTGGTGCTCTAACAGACTTAATGAAGTTAGGTCCATAGACACTGCCAGGAAATAACTTGACAATCTCACAACCCAATTCCTCCGCATATCCTATCTCAGTTAATGATCCGCAACCTGGAGAAAACAATATCTTTCTTCTATTGCAAACCTTTGCGACATCTTCTCGCATAGAGGGTGTAACTATAAATGCCGCACCACACTGTATAAACAAAGAAGCCGTACCACCATCAGGGACTGAACCCACACCCAATGCCATACCTGGCAACTCTTTGAGCACATACTTGCTCAAGTCAGAAAATATTTCGTGAGCAAACAAGCCTCTGTTGGTAAACTCTAAGAGTCTAGAGCCACCATCGTAGCAGGCTTTCAGTACTTTTTTGCAGACCTCTATATCTGTATTAAAGAACAAGGGAACCATCCCTTGTTCTTCCATTAGATTTATAACTTTTGTTCTTTCCATTATTTTATCTTGACACCCTTCCAGATGCGTCTCCTTGCATCAATTTCTCTACCTCATCTACAGTCACCAAGTTGGCATCTCCTTTTATGGTATGCTTAAGACAAGAAGCGGCAACGGCATAGTTAAGCGCATCTTGATCATTATCATAAGTTAATAGACCATAGATCAATCCTGCCATAAAACTATCTCCACCGCCCACACGGTCTACTATATCTGTTATCTGATAGGTCGGCGCCTTGAACAATTTCTTTCCATCCCACAAGACACCAGACCAGCTGTTGTGTGAGGCAGAAATAGAACCCCTGAGGGTCGTGATAACCTTCTTAGCTCTCGGAAACATCTTCATCAACTGCTGCAACACAGACAGGTAAGAATCCGCATCTACAGACCCTCCGTGTGTGACATCTACACCATCTGGATGCAACCCAAAGTGCTTTTCCGCATCTTCTTCATTGCCTAAGATGATATCACAGCCTGCGACGAGATCTGGCATCACCTCTCCTGGCTGCTTGCCATACTTCCAGAGTTTCTTTCTATAGTTGAGATCAGTAGAGACTGTTACACCGAGCTTATTGGCCATCTGAATGGCTTCTAGGCAAGCATCTGCTGCGCCTTGGGATAAGGCTGGCGTTATGCCCGTCCAGTGAAACCAGTCCGCTCCTTTGAGCACTTTCTCCCAGTCGATCATCCCTGCACCTATCGTCGACATCCCTGAGTGGGCTCTGTCATAGACGACCTTACTGCCACGACTTACGGCGCCTGTTTCTAAGAAATAGATCCCCAGTCGCTCTCCCTCTCTCAGAATGTGCCGTGTATCGACACCCCGCTTTCTAAGCTCCATCACCGCACACTCGCCTATATCACTAGATGGAATTCTAGATACAAAAGCCGCATCCATCCCATAGTTGGCAAGAGATACAGCGACATTGCTCTCTCCTCCTCCATAGACAGCATCAAAAGAATACGTCTGAGAAAAACGCTTATATCCTGGTGGACTAAGCCTCAGCATAATCTCACCGAAAGTGACTATTCGTTTCATTATAATTTTTTGCCCTTTATACTATTTATATACCCAATGCTTGTCCGCCGCCTATCTGTATGGTCTCTGCCGTAATAAATGCCGCATCCTCACTAGCTAGAAAAGCTACCACAGAAGCAATATCTTTAGGCTGACCCAATCTACCAAGCATAATGTTTTTGGCCCATGACTGGAATACCTCTGGCTTAGTCGATTTTATCTGGCTATGAAAATCTGTATCAACCGTTCCTGGAGACACTGCATTGACACGGATGCCGTACTCAGCCAGATCCTTTGCTAGTGCTCTAGTTATCGTATGTACACCTGCCTTAGAGGTACCATACATGCCGGCACCTGGTCCTCCCGCATTCCATGCAGCATTAGATGTAACATTGATGATGGTTGGGTGAGATCCTTTCTTGAGATAAGGTATCGCTGCTCTAGAAGCAAAGAAAACTGAATCCAAATTAAGGGCCAATACAGATCTATAAAATTCTGTCGTCATCTCCTCGAATCTAGATCGACCACCTAGTCCACCAGCATTATTAATAAGAATGTCAATCTTACCGTACTTATCTCCTACAGCTTTTATATTCTCCGTAACCTTAGCCTCATCTGTAACATCAAAAGCCATAAACTCTGCCTTGATGCCTGAGTCTGTCAATTCTTTAGTTCGCTTAGCACCTTCATCCGCATTAAGACCATTTATAATCACGGTAGCACCCTGTTGACCCATTTGTTTTGCTACTTCTAATCCAATTCCTCTTGAAGCCCCAGTAACGATGGCTACTTTTCCTTCTAATTTCATCTTTAATTATTTCGAATACGTTTTAAAATTAATTTGTTGATTTTAAGGGTTCTATTTTGGGGCAAAGCATCCATACAGAAGCCAATGCAATAAGAGCCAATGCGCCTCCTATCAAAAATGCTGGTGTATAATTGCCTCCCGCAGTCAGCTTGGGCACCCATAGTGTAAGACCGAAAGCAGTAAGTTTTGCAGCCATACCCGCAAAACCAGCCAAGGTGCCGACCGTCTTTCCACTAAATAAATCACTAGGTAATGTCTGTACATTTCCTATAGCTGTCTGAAATCCAAATAACAACACTGCCATAATGATCACAGCACTAAAAGCTGACTCTGGTGTTCTGAGTAAATAGAAGCAAGGAATCATAATCAGACACCCTAAAGTGATGACAAACTTTCTCGTTTTATTGACGGTCCATCCAGATCCCAGTCTATTCTGCGCTAGAAGACCACCAAACCAAGCTCCGATCATCGCTCCTACATATGGAAGCCAAGCAGAAAAAGCAATCTCCTTAACATTCATCCCAAAAACTTCATTCAAATATATTGGAATAAATACGATAAACAACCACCATATAGGATCTATAGCAGCGGAGGCCGTAATTACACCCCAGCTCTCTTTATGACCCAATAGTTGTCCCGTATTCGGATTGTACCCTTCATCATAATTGCCGTCGTTATCTATATCTTGATTCTGTTGACCTGTAAGAATGTATTCCTTCTCTGCATCTGTCAGCCAAGGATGATCTTTGGGAGGAGATTTTACTATATAAAACCAAGGCAACAACCAGAGAAAACCGATTACCCCTACAGTCAGAAAGATCGTCTGCCAGGACATAAATCCTGCAAATACACCGATGAGGGGATAAGATATTATGCCTCCTATCGCGGCCCCAGAGTTAAACAGACCTTGTGCAAAAGCTCTTTCTTTGGTCGGGAACCACTCTGCATTCGCTTTTGCAGCTCCTGGCCAGTTGCCCGCTTCCGCAATCCCCAAGACGGATCTAAAAATCGAAAAGGACAGCAGTCCTTGTGCAAATGCGTGCAACATTGTCGCCACGGACCAGATTCCTATCGACAAAGCAAAACCTATCCTTGTCCCTATCCAGTCAAATATTTTTCCAAATATGGCCTGCCCTGCAGCGTAGGATAAAATAAATACAGCCGATATCTTTGCATAAATATCTTTTCTGCCATCGGCATCTAGGCTGGGAAATAACTCTTGTGAAATATCTGGCCACAGTGCACCAAAGGCTTGTCTATCTATATAATTGATGACAGCCGCTAGTGCGACCAGTCCCACTACCCACCATCGTAAGCCTTCCTTTTTTTTACTGACTACTTCTGCGGCCATTGTTCTAAGTCTAATTGTTGATGTCCTAAGAAATCTTCGCGAGCTGGACTAAATACATCTATGAGGATGCCGGGCTTTCTACATACACATCCGTGCATTTCGTGTGGTGGAATATAATAGGAATCGCCCTCTTTTATAATTCTTATATCATCGCCTATGGTCATCTCAAATTCTCCACTAGCCACATAGGTGACTTGAGAGTGGTAGTGCTTGTGCAACTGACCGACAGCACCTGTATCAAACTTGGCTTTCACCAACATAATCTTTCCGTCATAGCCCATAATCTGTCGACTAAGACCTTCGGCTACTGGCTCCCAAGGCGTGTCGCTATCTATCCAATAAGCTTTGGTGGGTTCTAGGTTATCGTGTAATGTATTCATTTCTATTTTATAAAAAATTATAACCCTATATCTGATAGAGCACTGTCATTGAAGGACAGAAAGCGTAAGTACTTCCCGTTTTATTTATTGTAGGTTTTACTGAATACAATAATATTTTGGAGATGCTCTTCCATAGCCATCACCGCACCTTCAGGATTCTGATCGGCTATCATATCCAGAATATTTCGATGC
>CALFUU010000080.1 GCA_937929835.1 uncultured Saprospiraceae bacterium
TCTCCCCTCTTGTGGAGAAGATGAAGTTGTAGCTACTTGCAACGATGGTATTAGGAATGGTACCGAGGTTGGAGTTGATTGTGGTGGTGATTGTCCATCTTGCTTTTCGTGTGTGGATGGCATACTCAACGGCAATGAAACAGGCATAGATTGTGGTGGAGATTGCATTCCTTGCCCGACCTGTGTTGATGGTATTCAGAATGGAATTGAAACAGGAGTCGATTGTGGAGGTGATTGCCCTGACTGCCCTGATTGCAATGATGGGGTGCAGAATGGAGATGAGACAGGGGTCGATTGTGGTGGCACTTGCTCTGCGTGCCCGACCTGTGTAGATGGCATACAGAATGGAGATGAGACAGGAGTCGACTGTGGAGGAACTATCTGTCCTACCTGCACGACACCAGGCTGTACGGATCCTAATGCCCATAACTATGATGCAAATGCTGATGTTGATGATGGCTCTTGTGAGACATGCACAGACGGCATTCAGAATGGTGATGAAACGGATATAGATTGTGGTGGGACTTTATGTGACCCTTGTTTCTCAGTGGGAGATGCTGGGCCAGCAGGTGGGCTTATATTTTTCGACAAAGGTTCCTTCTCTAATGGCTGGCGCTATCTAGAATATGGCGTAGAAATTCAGAATGGAGATAGGCAGTGGGGTTGTAACATTATGAATAGTACTTCTTTCTTGGTTGGTTTTGGATTTGAGAACACAGAGAGTGTTGTCAACAATTTCAACGCGGGAAATTGTGCAGAATCTCCCGATGCTTTCTTGGCTTGTAGTAATCTTGTTAGAAATGGGTTTGATGATTGGTACTTACCAAGTGTCAATGAGTTACAAGGATTATATCCTTTTAGAGGGCAATTGGGGCTAGCAAATAAGCGCTACTGGAGTTCTACGGAGCTAGATGCTGTAGATGCTTTTGTAGTTGATTTCAATGGGGAGAATAGCGATGGTACACCACTGTCCTACACTTGGTATAAAATACCGACCAATGGTTCGCAGGGTTTATCTGCAGTAGTTGCTGTTCGGAGATTTTAATTTTTGCACCATTCAAAATAATCAAGCGGTGAATACAATTTAATTACCCCTTGGAGTATTGTATTCCAACCATATATTTAGTCAAGATTTAGCCCAATTGTAATATTAATGTAGCTGAATTAATAGTTGACCTAATGGAAGTTCGGCCAACATATAGAAAAGAAATAACTTACATCACTTTCAAGTGATTCTAAGTATAATATTTCAACAATGGGATTATGGATAAATTGATAGTCCTTTAATTCCCTAAGTATTATTACTTTAACAGGTTAAGGTGTGCTTCAAGGAGAAATTTATTTTGATACAACAGAAGAACTAGATTTTTCTAAATTAAGTTCTGGCGGTTATTTTATTCATATCTGTAGAGTTAATGGGAGGCAAGATGTTTTTAAACTTTATAACACTTTATGTTAGGATCTAATACTGTAAAATGGATTATATTCTTTTTAAATTGATAACAGTTTTTAAAGGTAGCCGTGCAAGAGTGCGGTTGCCTTTTTTAATGGTGAAAGAAAAGTAGTCAATCTAAAAGTTTAGATTCGGCTGACATAAGGTTACTTTCAGTACTTTCTGTCTACTACGCTAAGCTTCCGTATCCAACATCTTACTTGCATTTTCAGCGACTTGCAGTTTTTCAATAACTTCGGTGAGCTCACCATCCATAACTTTGCCGAGACTATATAGTGTCAGATTGATACGATGATCTGTACATCTATTTTGGGGAAAATTGTAGGTTCTAATCTTGTCCGAACGATCACCCGTACCTACTAAAGATTTTCTCTTGTTTTTCTGCTCTTGATAAGCTTTTTCTTTAGTGGATTCCTGGATTTTTTGATAGAGACGTTGCATCGCTATCTCTCTGTTTTTGTGTTGGGATCTAGAGTCGGTACTCTCTGCGACTATACCCGTAGGCAAGTGTGTAAATCTGACACCAGATTCTGTTTTGTTGACGTGTTGTCCACCAGCACCACTGGCACGGAAAGTATCTGTACGGAGATCATCTTTTTTTATCTCGATATCCTCTATTTCATATTTAGGCATAATGACTACTGTGGCGGCGGAGGTATGTACGCGTCCTTGGGATTCTGTCTTGGGTACTCTCTGCACGCGATGTGCTCCTGATTCAAATTTTAACTTACCGAATACCTCGTGGCCAAATACTTCCATAACCACTTTGCTATAGCCGCCAGAGCTGCCCTCATTGAGACTGATGATCTCGTGTTTCCATTTTTGATTATCAAAGAACTTGGTATACATCCTAAATAGATCTCCCGCAAAAATGGCCGCTTCATCGCCACCAGTTCCAGATCTAATCTCCATAACGATGTCAAGACTGTCTTCTGGGTCCTTAGGTATGAGGAGGTATTTTAGTTTTTCTTCTAGCTCTGCTTGCTGTGGCTCGAGAAGTGAGAGTTCTTCTTTGGCCATTGCTTGCATCTCTGCATCGGGATCACTGAGCATTTCTTTAGCGGAGCTGACATTGCCTAGGACAGACTTGTATGTCCTATACTCGTTAATAATCTCTTGCATCCCTTTGTACTCTTTGTTGAGTTTGGCATACTTTTTCTGATCGGTGACGATTTCAGGATCAGAGAGTCTCTCTTCGAGAGTCATAAAGTGATTATGTAGTTCTTCTAGTTTCGCAAGCATAATGGGACGAGGGGTATGGACATAGCAATATTAAGGTGCAGACACACCTTAATCTTTATTAAATCTAGAGTTAAAGAAAGCTTAGTAAGCTAACGGATATTGATGCTGTCTTTTATAGACTTTATCAAATCGCTAGACACGGTAGGTCTTGTTATATTATTCTTGATAAAGTTGCGGTAGTTCTGTTCCTTTTGGAAAATCTTAGAACATTTTGGGTCACAGTCTACTTGGCTCAGTAGTTCTTGTCTTTCAGAATCTGCAAGTGCATTGTCAAAGTAAAGACTAACTCTGTTCTGAATCTCGTTGTGCTTAGAATTTTCCATTTTAGTTTTTTAAGATTCTGTACATACTGCTTGACGTTTTTATAATTACTTAATTCAAGTGTACAAAATGGTTATAAACAACAAAAATATATCACCAACATAGGATAATAAATCCAAGTTAGCAATCTAAATGAGTAAAATCAAAAAATGAGCAAAATTATGTATAAGTAGCTTATAATCAAGGGCTTACACATAGGACATTACTCTTCTTCACTACTGCTGCGGGAGGACTTATTCTCAGATCTTTTGTCTTTATATCCGAGCTTGTCCGCATAAGACTTTAATTTTTCCTTGAGCATATTTCTAGCTCTGAAGAGTCTTGATCTGACTGTGCCTATAGGTACATCTATGATTTTTCCGATTTCCTCGTAGGTAAATCCTTCTACATCACAGAGTAGCACAACTGTCCTAAAGTCTATGGGTAATGAGTTGATGGCGATCGTCACTTCATCCCCCATCATCTTATCAAAGATTTCCTCTCGGAGATCCATATAACCAGGCAGAGTGGCGTCGTCACTATCGTGGTAACTAACAATATCCTCAAAATCCACCCTCGTAGGGCGCTTGCTGCGCTTGCGGTAGTGGTTGATGTAAGCGTTCTTACAGATTTTGAACAACCAAGCTTTAGAATTAGTTCCTTGGATGTATTTATCTATAAATCTATATGCCTTCATATAGGTTTCCTGCACAAGATCATTGGCATCATCATCGTCATAAGCGAGGTGATATGCAAAGGTTTTCAGTGCATCAATGTGAGGAAGTAGCTCCTTTTCGAAGATTTCGTCGTTGTTTCTAGACAATAAGACCTTATTTATGGGGTTAAAAGCAAACATACAATAATTCATAATCATAGCTATGACGAGGACATAGTAGCAAATGTTAATAAAGCTCTGTTACTAAAGCCGCGCCCTCTCTGCACTAGAAAGCTGCGCCCTCGACGCCGCACTTCCCCACTATGCACTAAGAGGCCCTAGTCGCAAGCCCCACTCTGCACTAAAGAACTCTGCACTCTGCACTAATTCCACTCTGCACTAAAGAACTCTGCACTCTGCACTAAATCCGCTCTGCACTAAAGAGCCCCACTCTGCACTAAATCCGCTATGCACTAAAAAACTAGCCTATCTTTGCACCTTCAAGACAGAAAGCAGGCCCCAATACCTGTATTTACTGACAAAATGGCTGCAAATACGGCATGGCAAAGCGTTTGATTGATAAATTGAAAAATACGTTTAAGATGAATGAAGAAGGCATCTCAGACAAGGATCTGAATAAAGAAGTAGATGGCACTGACACAGAGGCAACAACCGAAAAGGAGAAAGCGCCTAAGAAGTCTAAGAAAAAAGGCGCAAAACTCGCCGAAGAGCTAGAAGAAACACAGACAGCGCTTGCAGAGTCTAAGGACAAGCATTTGCGACTCTTTGCAGAGTTTGAGAACTATAAGAAGCGTAGTACCCGAGAGCGGCTAGAACTCATGAGTACAGCAGCCCAGTCTACATTGACCAAGATATTACCCGTCCTTGATGATTTTGATAGATACAAGAAAAATGCGGAGGATGACGCGACGACAGAGCAGCTCAGCGAAGGCGTGCTGATGGTGTATAATAAGTTATATAAGACCTTGGAGAGTCTTGGCCTTACACCAATGGAGACGACAGGAGAAGTCTTTGATCCAGAGATCCACGAGGCGATAACCGAGATTCCAGCGCCCAATGAAGATATGAAGGGTAAGATTATCGATACTGTCGAGAATGGTTATAGGCTCAATGATAAGATTATTAGATTCGCTAAGGTCGTCGTAGGTAAATAACTACAAAGAGCTAGACTGCTGAGCATTTACTGACCCATCTGTAGAGTTAGTCGATGTAGACATCGGCGCAAATAACAACAATGGCAAAAAGAGATTATTACGAAATATTGGGTGTCGCTAAAGGGGCTGATGCCAAGGAAATAAAGAAGGCCTATCGTAAGGTGGCGATGAAATATCACCCCGACAAAAATCCTGGGGATAAAGCCGCAGAAGATAAGTTTAAAGAGGCAGCTGAAGCCTACGAGATTCTAAGTGACGAGCAGAAGCGGGCACGGTACGATCGCTATGGCCACGCAGGTGTAGACCCTCAGGCTGGCTTTGGTGGTAGAGGCGGTGGGATGAATATGGACGACATCTTTGCCAACTTCAGTGATATCTTTGGTGATAGTGGTAGTCCATTTGAAAGTTTCTTTGGCGGCGGTACGCGATCGAGATCTCGACAGCGTGGACAGAAAGGGGCCAATCTCCGTATCAAGGTCAAGTTGACAATGGAGGAAATTGCAGAAGGCGTCACCAAAAAAATAAAGGTCAAAAAGCAAACCACTTGCGATACCTGTCAAGGCTCAGGCGCTAAGGATAGTAATTCAGTATCTACTTGTGGTACGTGTAAGGGATCTGGATATGTGCGCCAAGTTAAATCTACTTTCTTGGGGCAGATGCAGACCACTACAGTATGTCCTACATGTAATGGGGGAGGCCAGCAGATCACAAGTAAGTGTACAACTTGCAAAGGCTCAGGCTCTAATCTCGGTGACGAAACCTTAGAGATAGAAATCCCAGCAGGTGTAGAAGAGGGTATGCAACTCTCGATGCGCGGCAAAGGCAATGCTGGAAAAAACGGCGGCCCTAAAGGAGATCTGCTTATTGCCATAGAAGAGGCTCAGCACGAGCACTTTACACGAGATGGACAGAATGTGATGTATGATCTGTTTCTCAATTTTGCCGATGCAGCCTTGGGCACTTCTGTAGAGGTGCCGACACTCGGTAAGAAAGTAAAGATTAGTATCCCTCCAGGTACACAAGCAGGTAAGATATTTAGATTGAGAGGTAAGGGTATTCCTTCAGTGCAAGGATATGGCGAGAAAGGAGACCAACTCATCAATGTCAATATCTGGACACCAAAAAAATTATCTCCAGAAGGAAAAGCACTCTTAGAAAAAATGCGAGGACTGCCTAACTTTACACCTAAAGCAGGTAAGGATCAGAAAGGATTTTTTGCAAGGATGAAGGACTACTTCTAGATGATAAGGTACGTCGGCATCTTATTTCTTTTTTTCTTGATGGCTTGTGGTCCCACGCCACAGTATTCTGAATCTATCGCATTAGATCCTGTGGGCTGGACGGAGGAGGCCGCAACCTTTCAACTTTCTATAACTGATATAGAACCGCGATATGAATTGCAACTCGTCATCGATCACGCGACATCTTATCGCTACCAAAATATCTATTTCAAGATCAAAACAACATTTCCTGACCGAGACCCACGTGAAGAACAGCTTACAGTCAATCTCGCTGACAAGAAAGGAACTTGGCAAGGCGATTGCTCTGCGGAAGCTTGCAAGACCCGCGTCTACCTTTTAGAATCTTTTAAGTTTCCTGCAGCAGGAGAATATACTTTTGAGTTGATTCAGTATACAAGGGAGACATCATTAGCGGGTATCAATGGGTTAGAGTTGAATTTGTTTAGGTTGAAAGAAGAGTAGTATTTTATACCTAATAAATGACGACTAATGACAGTTGTCCAACTGCAACGCAGCAGTGCTCTAACTAGCTACGAACATTTGTTATCACTCGCTCTGGTAAGAATATAGCGATTACATATTAGTTACCTACTTGCATTTAACTCTTTAGGATCTTAATCAACCGCTACGTCAAAAGTCAATCCATACGGTATTAATAAACTGGCACCAATATGGACCTCTAGTGTCTTAATATGCACATTGGTATTCACGATAGGATCATAAGGAGTGCCTGAAGGTATGACTACATCTGATGTCTCTGTGGGTACAGTATTGCTGTCCCAGTTGGCTGGATTGTCCCATTCGGTACTGACGGTGCCTATCCAGATCGTAGCAGTACTTGTAATTACATTTTCTCTTGAGACTATGAGCTGTGCAGATTGTTCTATCGTCTGTCCTGTAGAAAAGTGAACCAAGGAATTTGCTGGCGTAAGCGCATCTGCCGTATCATTAATTGTCCAGACTGGGCCTGAGGCATTTTCATCTCTGCGGTAGAGTGTATACTGTGAAGGTGTATCGCTAGAGCCCACATACCCGGGCTCTGCAAAGACCAATTCTTCTAAGCTTGTAAATGATGCATTGTTGCCGTAGTTATTGATTATCCAGTACCCTTGTGTCAGCTGGTTATCTTGTGTGATGGTGTCTGGTTGTATATTGAGGTGAGTGATTACGAGCTCTCCATCAGGTTGTGTTCCGATGACAAAATTGAGATCTAGGTCGGCATTGCTTACCACGCTTGCAGGTCCATTTACAGTATGGGCAGAACTCATACCCCCACCCACTGGTACATCGCTGTTGATGAGTGCTGTTCCATTAAGTAGAGTTGCATGATGGATGTTGGCTTTGTCTAGGATTTGGCCATTGTATTGATTATTAAATTGGTAGTAGGCTATTAGATTGGGGTCGTTGGTTACGAGGTCATCCTTTGTCAGGTGCCTAGAGAGTCTGATTTCTGATTGACTAAGGGCCCTGTCCCATAGGCAGAGCTCATCTATATGGCCCTTAAAAGTTCTAGAGCCACTGTTGGGGTCATTACCGATCCGCGAGGTTGCATCAAAGGCTTCTGCTGTATGCGTGGTGTTTCTAGTGTAGCCTACACCATTCAGATATATTGTTGCTGTCGTAGGCGTGATTACAAGAGCAACATGTGACCACTTGTCGGACTCTATATAGGCTCCGCTGCTCCACCACCAACTTGAGCCATCCCAGTGATATCTTAATTCACTATTGGCAGCGATACTCAGGCCTGCAGTTGTGGTACCTCCTCTGCAGAAGTAGAGTCCTGCCCAGTCATTTTGCACACCATCCGGTTTGATCCAACAAGACACCGTGAAGGTATTGGTATTGAGATTTAGTTCTGGTATAACGGCATAGTTGCCACTACCTCCCGGTAAGTCTATAGCATTGCCAGGGATGGTATCTGCCGTACAGCCGTTTTCTACTTGAATGAAATCACTTATGAGTGCACTATCACTCTGTCCGTTAGCGGCAGTGACTTCTAGCGTGATGTCATAACTGCCTGAATTCCCCAATACTATAGAGGGATTCCGCTCCGTAGCATCACTTATATACGTAGGGTTAGGGTCGATTGTCCACAGCCATGAAGCACCAGCGTTCTCTATGATAGAGTGACTCTCCAGAGTGATGGTATCCTTAGTACAGTAGATGGAATCAGCTGCTACCATAGGCATCGCTTGGACCTTAGAGGCATCTTGGAAAGGAATTTCCCAGATACCTTTGGCAGAAGCCATACGTAGCTTATTATCCCGATAGAAAGGTAGTATCATAAATCCTCTATGTTGTACTGGTAGTCCCGTTTCATAGACTGTCCATTCGGCACTGTTTTTATCAAAATAGAAAAAGCCATCATTGGTCATCGTGTAGATCTTATCTCCAGCTGGACTGGCTTGGTAGATCATATCCTTAATGGCTTCGCCTGCGATGACGGCTGTGTAGTGATTGGTCCATGACGTCCCACTGTCTGTAGAACTATAAATCTTATTGCCGTTGCTAGAAGAATTGGAGGCCAACCAAATTTCTTTTTCATCAAAAGGATTAAGTGTTATGGATAGATTCCTCCAGCTACCACTCGTGTAGGGTGGCGGTGCTAACTCTGTAAAAGTCTGTCCACCATCTACTGACTTATGGACTCGCCATACCCAATAGCTGTGATAGACGATGGCATAGATATAGTTAGGATTGGCGCGACTGATTTCAAACCTTCGGATCTCTCCTGGAAACTGATAGAGACTGTCAAATGTTATTCCTCCATCTATGGATTTATAGAGATCGTTATCCTTACCTGTGTAGATGACATTAGCGAGACTGGGATGCCATTCCATTTCGCTATATGAAAAATGATAAAAGGATTCTGTAGGGTATAGGCTAAGGTTGGAAATATTAGAAGAGGCTTCGTCTAGTTGTAAGGGTACATACTTGTCAGTAATATCTGTGTAATAGGTTTTGCGATTGTCTAGCGGGTTGACATAGCCAGTTGCATTCTCTGCACCACCTAGAAAAACGGAATTGCCGACACCATAGTTGTTATGATAGACGGCATTACCATTATGGTACCTTCCGCCAGTCCAGAGGTCGTCATTCCAGCCCATACCGAATCCCCAAAAGTCACTGGCTGTTATACCATCCATGCGCACTTCTGTTGTCTGGCACTCGTCATCAGAAAAATTGATTCCGCCATCTGAGGCTATCCATATGTCAGAGCCGTGGACATCTATGTCTTGGATATCTGCATGCATCTCGAGACTTCTCGTACCTCTTATATATTCTATGTTGCCTCCTTTGTTACCAGATTCACAAAACCAGATTGTTCCGATCCATAATTTGTCGGGATCGGTATGGGAGACATCGATATCAAAATTGTAGAACCCTTGATGATATCCTGAAGAATATCCTGCTGCATACCAGTTGGTTGCTGGGTCGTTGCCACTAGCATATGGCCCTCCATCAAAACCACTGTCTTCTGACCAGCTGTCACCACCATCTTCGCTATAATAGATGCCTATCCAGCCATTGTCTCCAGCTTTTCCATTGGCTATTATGCCAGCATATACTCTGTCGGGATCGGCAGGTGTGACACCGATCTTGCAGCCATACACTGTAGACTCAGAGAGATTGGTAGGGCTGTAGTAACCATTATCTATAAGCATCCAATTGTTTCCCCCATCTATAGAGCGCATAATCTCGGGTCTGATGGTCACGTCATTTTTGACGGCGATATATATGGTGTCTTGTGAGCCAGGCCGGGTTTCTATATCATAGACATATCCACTGTACTTAGAGATCCAAGTGTTGCCACCATCTTCAGAACAGAAGACGCCAGATCTGGTGGCTGTATATAGCGTATCTGTATTTGTTGGGTGTATATAAAATTGTTCGACGCGTGTGCTATGGGTGTAAGCCAAGGCCCATGTGGCTCCACCATCTGTAGTTTTGTAGATTTCCTTGTCTCTTGCCACGTAGACGACGTTTTCGTCAAGCGGGTCTACTTTTATGTCTTGACTGTTGCCTATAGCATAGTTGTGACTTACAGGTGTCCAAGTGAGGCCTTTGTCTATTGTCTTAAAGATACCACCGGTTTCGGCACCGGCATAGACAACAGAAGGATTGGAAGGCGCGACACCGAGGCAATAGATATTGGCTTGAGTCGGTCTTTTTTCTTGTGAGCCATTATTCTTATAAGTCACCCCTGGTCCTATATTGGTCCAGCTGTTAGATGAAGATCGAAGTGCTGATTGTTTATCTTTTTTTCTCTTTTCTGTACGTCTAAATGTCTCTCCAGCTGCAGGCAATTCTACAAGCCCCTCCTCATTGATGTGGTCACTGACGATTTTCCACCAGTGCTTATAGTTTTGTATGTGGATATTCTTTACGTAGGGGTGGGTCTTATAGTAAGCTCGCTTAAGGCTATCAATTGTAAGAAAATCTGTATCCGAGGTGTACATAACAGTAGCCCACTCTGGGGTGTCTGCATCTATCTTTGGGATGGCTTTAAACCATTCTGGATGCGCTGGCTGAGGGTAGGATTGGGCAAGGAGATCTTGGGTAGATAGAATTATAAGCATTGCAACGAGTGCAATTGGACAAGCAATTGATGTTTTCATATTGGGGTTTTAAAATTGTCTCAAGGGCAGGGTATATAGCTCGTTAGACAAGGGTTAAAGATATGATCAAATTCAATTCTAAGCCAAATTAAAAGACGGTAGAACTATGATATGAAAAGGAAAAAAGTTATCTATAGAGTTTAGCGATGGTGCTTATTGATAGCAATGATTAGCCAGCTAAAGCATATTCTTAAACCCCCAAATAGCTTGCTTATCACCAACATTTATGGTCTGTTGTGTAGTATGCAGCTATAAATAGTACCTATACTTTTTGCTCGGATGACTCGTAAAACTTGAAAATTGTATACAGCTTTAATCCTTGAAGACGATATTTCTATAGCCCGGGAGTATGAAATAATCCTAAAAGAACTCAATATCGAGGTCTGTGCTGTTGTCAAAACTTGGGCAGAAGCGTTACCTGCAATAAGAAAATCTCAGCCAGATGTAGTCATAATAGACTTAATCCTCAGCCAAGATCAAATAGGCTTTGAATTCATAGCTAAAATTAAAAACCTGTTTATTCCGATGATTATATGCACTGGAAATTCAGAATATAAGAACATCGACAAGGCTTTAGAACTTGGTGTGCAAGCATATTTGACCAAACCATTGGACAAATCAGCTTTCGTTTTTCAGATTAAAAAAGCACTGTTAAAAGGCAATGAGACCTCAATGAACTCTACGGAACATTTAATAGTCACTGACAAGGGCAATTTGTTGACAACAAACTGATATTAATAAATCAAAAGAAAATAGAGTGCCAGGAACAGGAATTGGTCTCAAAATCTGTAGAGAGCTGGCATTAAAATCTGATCTGGAATTGAGTCTCGAAACCAATCCTAAAGGTGACGCTGTCGGCGTCATTCGATTTAGAAAAATTGCATAGTTAAGTAGTTTTTTTGTGGAATCAACGAACAAAGTTCTTATATAACGAATATAACGAATATGAATTATGTGTGTAGAATTTTAAGTGTTTTGGAAGAAACATAATTTTTTAGTGTACGCAAAAGAAGCTTTAAACACCAATTTTGGAAAAAATTACAGACAATTATTTGCTCTCTTTAAATTTATTATAGACAGAGATCAATATGAATTTAACTCCAATTAATCACATTGTAGTTCCTGTACTCTTCCTACTTGTCTTTAGCTCGGCTATTTCAGCCGACAGTATGCTTATAGACTTTAAGGAAATAGATCGCTCTGAAGCAGGGCTAGCAGGAAAGAAAATTATGGTAAGTTTTACCGCAGACTGGTGCTTGCCTTGTAAGATTATAGAGTCTTCTCTCTATAATGATCCAGAAATAGCAGACTTAGTTAATAATAATTTCCAACCTGTAATGGTAGATATTGATTCTTTTTTCGGTGAGTCTTGGAGCGAGGAATACAATGTACATTATCTGCCAAGTATAATTTTCACAAACTCTAGAGGAATTGAGTTTGAGAGAACAAAAGGTACTCCCTCTAGATCAGAATTTCTTGACTTATTAAGAAAAATCATCAATACAGACAGCGTACCGTATAGGGCTCACAACCATACAGCAACTGAGGTGGTATATACTGGTCAAGATATTCAGTTAGGTGCTTTTTCTAGAGTTACTTCTGCTCAGAGAAGGATCCAGGATTTAAATGCTTTTATCGAAAACAACTATATCGTCATACAAGAAGAAACTAAGGGCAAAATCCTCTATAAAGTAGTACAACAGGGATTGTTGTCTAAAGAGGAATCTATTAAGCAATTAAAGCTTTATCATCAAAATGGCTTCGAAGCATTTCTAAGACCAGATTGAAATATATGTAAGCACACACAAGACAGAATGTAAATAATTTTTATCATACTAAACACCCCAACGAATAAACAACAATTATAAAGAGGATGATTACCTAAAAACCTCACATTATAAAGACAAAGCTAGATCTGAAGAGCATCCCAATTTTTCTGTATTCTCACAAGATGGACAATCGTATTTTGCACTAACAGATGAGGCAGGTAATATTATCTTGAGAAGTGAAGGCTATGCGACAGAGTCATCTCGAAACAAAGGCATAGAGTCTGTTAATAAGAACAAAGATGATAAAACCAAGTGGTCAGTCACTGAGAGGATGGGTTACTTTTTTCTACCAATTAATTAACAAATTAAATCTATTAAACCCATGAAAACTGTCTTATCAAAAGAGGAGCAATATAATTTTATTACTCAGTTTAGAAATAATAGAAATTCAATGGCTTTCGCAAAGCTATATGAATTCTATTTTGAATTTGTATATGGTATTGCTTGGCACTATATGAGAGACAAAGACAACGCCTTTGATGTTGCGCAGGATACTTTTATTCTTGTTTATCAGAAAATTAGCCAGCTACAAAACGTGAAATACTTTAAGTTCTGGATAAGCACCATATCTCGCAATCTGTGTATCACACAATTAAGAAAGATTAAAAGAAATAGAGAAATAAATTTAGAGGAATATAGTCTCTATACGATAGGTGATGTAGACAGTTCTTTCTTAGAGGAGAAAATCACAAAATTAAATTTTGTTATGGATATCTTAGAAGTTGCTGAGAAAGAACTCATATATCAAAAATACTACCAAAGCTATAAAATCTCGGAAATTGCTAAGGAACTCAATGTTTCAGAATCTGCAATAAAAATGAGACTACAACGTGCCAAGAATAAAATAAAGAAGGCTTCGTAATTGAGTATATAGAGTAGAATACCAAATAGCTTCATAGATCAATTTCCACCTAAATTCATAAATTGTGCTATGACCTCTAGTTCAATGTATGTCCTATTGTTTTTAACTTTATTGCCTAAAGCGTGTACACAACTGGAACAGACTCAGATTGCACCTGAGCCAACCTTGCAGCAAGTTGACAATAAGGTAGATGTCGCCTTCCCTATAGCAGACTATATCAGAAATATTTATCAAGATAAGAATGGACACTTTTGGATGGGCACCAATGGGTATGGCGTGGCACATTATAATGGTGAGACAGTTGATTACTATTCTAATGCTCAAGGTTTCAACGGCCAACAAATTACAGGGATAGCAGAAGACCTTCATCAAAATATTTGGTTCTCCACAGATCAAGGCGTTGTCAAGTATGAATGGAAAAAGAATAGTAAAGAGAAAAGGCAATTTGTCAACTACTCCTATTTTGGTGGAAAACGTTTTTGGAGCATCTGCGCAGATAAGAAGGGTACGATATGGGCAGGCTCAGAGAAAGGCATTTTCCGATATGGTGGGCATCTGTGGTTGCCATTTGATTTGCCTTATCCCGAGGAAGTGAATGGTGACTTTATTACGAGTGCTACGGCTTGGTCCATCATAGAAGATAGCCTTGGACGTATGTGGTTCAGTACAAATGGCTATGGTGTCTATGTGTGGGATGGAAAAGATTTTATACAGTATGACAAAGATGATGG
>CALFUU010000081.1 GCA_937929835.1 uncultured Saprospiraceae bacterium
CTGTTGTACTGTCTCTTTATGATATCGAAATCATAAACGTAGACGGGGCAGCCATATTTCTTGGCAATGGAAAGTGTATCTACACCTCCTGAGTATTGGTAGGTACCATCAATAAGTTGCATAGGATATTGATCAGGTCAAGAATGTAGCGTAAAGTTAGTATTTCGCAAGTATTCTAATCTACTGTAAATCAAGAAAGTGGGGGTAGGTATGATATTGATATGAACAGTAAGAAAAAGTTACAGATTTGTCGCTATAGACAAGCTGAGCTTAAAGCCTGCACCCCCTTTTCCCCTAAAAGCGTATGCGCTGATAAATTATCGAAGAAAAAGTGTTAAAAAACATATTATTACAATATATAATTTGTATATATTTGCACTCACTTCCTGTGCACAATAGTGCTGAATATCCCTAAACGGTATAATTACTACTTAATCTGGATTACCCAACTAGGTTAATTTTTAGTACTAACACCACTACAATGCACTTTAATTTATTTTTTCGTTCTAACCCTCTATTCTCTTTGTTGCTATCTACGGTTGTGCTGCTATGTCTAGCAATTGACTGCTCATACAGTATGACTGGCTCTAATGCGCTGATCAGCCCGCATTCTTCCAACTTATACATAGACTCCAATGTCGCTGCGCCCAGCGTCTTGATATCGGGTGCTAAGACAAGTCCACAGAATGTATTTCACATCTTTACGCATGGAAGAGAGGGCCAACTCTTTATTGAAGGTAGGTGGTTAGACACTGACCAGTTCATTAATTGGGTGGAGACTAACCAGTACTTAGAAGGTAAAGATCATCTCAATATCTATGGATGTAATTTTGCCAATGGGGAGTCTGGTCCTGCATCAGTAGCCTATCTGGCGCTTCACCTAGGCGTCTCTGTCTCTGCCTCAGACGACATTACGGGTATCGATGGAGATTGGATATTGGAAGTAGGAGATAAGCCCTGTAGCCCGATAGGATCGTTGGCTTATGCGCATAACCTACAGGATTGCTCATTGATAGATTATACCTTCTGCCCACCTACGAGTAGCACGAGTAACGACGGAACCATAACGATTACCAATCTACAAGCTGCTGTACCGAATGCTAATTTTTGGAAAGTTGACTATAGATCTGATGAATGTGGTCTGGATTGGACGCCAGGATTTGCTTGGACAAACGATTTTTCCAATACGACCATAACAGGACTAAGCGATTGTAAGTACACGCTATCTGTTTTTATAGATGATAATACTGTGTTAGGGATAGAATGTAACAGCACACGTCTGGATGCAGATCTGGGTACTGTTGAGGTTTCTGTTGGTAGCAATAGCCCTGTTTGTCCGAGTACTGATCTTGCACTATCAGCTTACCTTAAGACAGGTACAACTTATATGTGGACAGGGCCCAATGGATTTGTGAGCACAGAAGCTATGCCTGTGATTAGTAATTTCAGTAGCGCCGAGGTGGGTACTTACACAGTAGTAGTTACAGACGATTGTAATAATAGCTATGTCGGCGAGGTCGAGGTGAGCGAAAAGCAAAATTGCTTGTGTGATTGTAAAGACTACTTGTATGTCAATGATGCAGACAACCATTTGGTACATAAATTTGAATTATCTGCTGATGGATCAATCGCGCAAGAGATAGGAACACCTTGGCTTGATATGGGGATAAATGCACCTCATGGATTAGTGTCTGACCTTAATGGAAATCTATATATCGCTCAGAACGACAATGGATCGGGGCTTACACCGCAACTGAATCAAATTTCTTGTGACGGGACTATATTGGATAATTCCTTTCAAGATATGACGGGTAGTGGGATAGTTTGGGAAGACATCTTTAATATCGGTGTTAACGGAACCTCTTTGTACACAATTCTATCGCCTTTCCGAGATGGAAATAACGGTAACGTTCTTGTTGAAATGGATTTGTGTGATGGGTCTATTACCAACAGTTACACTCTGCCAGATGCTGATTATGGTGCTTATTGGGGCTTCAGATTGCACGATCAAGGCATCTATATAGTGGATGGAGGATTTGAAGGCGAGCCTGGATTTGACTTTACGTTATTGAATATAGATTATAATCTCAACACCTTATCCACTGTATTTACTTATGATAGTGCCTCCAGCTCGGAACAATGGCGATATCTAGGTATGGATAGGGATGAGTTTGGAAATTTTTATGTAGCGACATCTAATCTTACAGCAGGTTATGCGTCTATACTAAAATTTGATCCTCAAGGAAACCTGATCGATGAGATCAGAGACTATAGCAATGCCTCTATCGAAGGGTTTTTTGCTACCTGGGGACTAGAGTATAACAAGGGATTTCTTTATTTGTCTTCTAGGGAGTCTTGTGTCTACGTTATTGACTCAGGAGGAGAGAATGGTCCTATGATAGAACTGCCAGACTATACCGTTCCTGGTACTACAGATGACTTTCCCAAGGCTCTGAATATTGTCACAGAATGCTGTCCAGCGACCACACCACAAGTCGTGTCTAATCACGTTTGTGCAACGGCACTGACGGAGGATCTAAGGCTCAATGATATATTTGAATGCGAAGGTGCTGTCTGTGAGGGTGAGTGGGTTCCTTCCAATACTGCCTCAGCCGATGTTTATGTACCTTGTGATCAGATCATCTTAGCCAATACAGCTCCCGGATGTTACCAGTATACAAAAACATCAAGTGGAGGGGGACTCAAGCAGTGCGGTAGTTTCTCTATAACTTTTGATTTAGAAATTATCGAGACTTTTCCGATTACCTTAGATGGGCCGAGTAGTCCTTGTATTAATGATGATTATATCGTATCGAGTACGACTGCTGGAGTGCCGACAAGCTATCAGTGGCAAATGTCCAGTACCTCTTGTACAGATGGATTCAGTGATATACCAGGAGCTACTCTGCGATTTTATGAAAGTAATGCTACTTCAGCTGATCCTATTTATCTAAGACTGATCTCTACATATGGGTCGTCAGGGTGTACTGACGGGAGCTGCGATGTGATAAGTGATTGCTTGGTTATTATTCCTCAGGATTGTTGTCCGACAGACAACTGTTTTGAAATATCTATTAATAGAAATTAGTCGCCACATTATGTCATTAAGTTTGGCCAGATTTATTAATAATAATAATTGTCTGGTTGATTTAAATTGTTGGTGAGACATTCAGAATGTTATAAGTAAATTATGTTGAGACTAAGTTTGATATTAAAGGTTGCCCTACTTTTTTCTGTTCTAGGTTTTCCATTAGATAATAATATCTCTGCGCAAGATCAGAACAGAGCACGCCCGTCTCAACAGACACCAGTATCTATACGAACTATACTCAACCAAAGAGATATTTCTTTTGATGAGAAAGTGGAGATGGCAGAAGCTTTTTTTGCTAAGAAGTACCCGGGACTTAGTCCAGCGGAACTGTCCAGTGGCGAGTATCGCGATGGTGATTTTGTAAAGTATCAACGCTGGAAGAGTTTCTGGGAGATACGCCTAGACAATAAGGGCCAGATGGCGGACATAGTGGGCTATAAGCAAAAAGCGATAGAGCAGAGTAAGCAGCAAAGATCCAGTAGCCCACTGAGCTCTGTGGTCTGGGACAATAGTCTGTCCCATACAGATTATATTATCAGTCAGATCGGTATGGGTAGGACTACGGCAATGGCCTTTCATCCTACTGATCCGAATACATTCTACGTAGGTGCTGCTATAGGAGGGATATGGAAGACTACAGATGGCGGAAATACTTATACGCCTATAGGAGACAACTTACCTCACCTCTCTATAGGTAGCATATTATTGGATCCTAATAATCCTTCTACCATCTACGCTGCCGTTAGTGATAATGTATGGTATGGCCATTATGGGATAGGCGTCTATGTATCACATGATGATGGTGCTAGTTGGTCACCTACGGCCTTTAATTATCCCTTATCAGACTTGGTGCGCATCTATCAACTGGCGATGGATCCTAATGATCCGATGACTATGATGGCCGCTTCTGATCTGGGGTTACATAAGACTACAGATGGATGGGCGACGTACTCTACAGTGGCCACCTTACCGTGTCACGATATACATTACTTAGAAGGCAATAGCAACATACTCGTAGCGGGGGGACTTGAGGGTGAGATTTTGCGAAGTAGCAATGGTGGTGCGACCTTTAATTTTATCACTGATCTAGGTGGGTTTTACGCGAGAATAGCGACGACACCGCTAGACCCTAACAAAATAGTTGTCACTGTAGGTAGTAATATATACTCTTCCTCAGGGGGTACTTTTTTTACACAAATAGGCACCATGCCAGAAAGCAATATGGTGGTGGCTATTTCGCCTATGGACCCTAATACAATAATGACAGGAAATTTTGAAGTTTTCTTGTCTACTAATAATGGAGGAACTTTTACACAGATAGCAGATTGGCTCGGAGATGGAGCACAAGAAGTGCACGTAGATCAGCGAAATCTATTTGTTAATCCCCTGCAACCTCAGTATATATACATAGCCAATGATGGCGGTATCTATAGATACAATTTGAACACTGGCATATTTGATAACCTCAGTGATGGTCTTATCATTACTCAGTATTATGACATTGCTGTAGCTCAGACGGATGTCAATGTGATCTCTGGAGGGAGTCAAGACAATGGAAGTCTCTATAGAACCAGTGGAGGGACTTGGGTAGAGCATGCGCCTACTGGAGATGGTTTTGTGACAGAAATCGATCCGACAGACGCCAATATTATCTACTGGGAATTTCAGTTTGGTTCTCTTTCCCGAACAGATGTAGGCTCAGGATCTGTTAACATCAGTCCTCCAGGACAAGGGGGGACTGGCTCTTTTGAGACACCTTATAAGATGGATCCAAAGAATCCTGCTAGACTAGTGATAGGTTATGATCGAGTATTCGAAACCCTGGACAGAGGCGTTACTTGGGCTGAGATCAGTCCATCACTTGCTGGAGGCAGAGACTTGAATGAAATAAATATTGCAAAGAGTAATCCAGAGAGAATATATGCCACACAAGGTAATTTTGTTTATGTCAAAAATACATTTGATGATAACTGGGTGACGAGGCAGGTGCCTGCACAGTTTATGATTACTGATATTGAGATAGACCCCTGTGATGAGGATATTGTCTATGTCTCAGCTGGGGGATACGCAGCCGGTAATAAAGTTTTTAAATCTACAAATGCAGGTGCCACTTGGCAAAATATTTCAGACAATCTCCCTAATGTCCTGGCTGCGTCCATAGAGATGTATGAGCCAGCAATAGACGGTATTTTTGTCGGTACAGATGTAGGCGTCTTCTACAGAGATAATACATTTTCAAACTGGCAAGAATTAGGTATGTTGCCGCATACGACCGTTGATGATATCGAGATACAATGTAAGTATGATCTCATAAGAGTAGGGACTTATGGTAGGAGCATCTGGGAGGCGGACCTGTCGTGTCTATCTAAGACAGCACCAGATGAAGATGAAGATGGTGTTATCGATTGTTGTGATTTCTGTCCCTTCTTTGATGATAAGCTTATAGGGTTGCCTTGTGACGATGGCAATCCTGTGACTGTAGGAGAAGTGTGGCGTTCAGATTGTAGTTGTTCAGTACTTTATTGTGATGCCGTAGGTGCCTCAGGAACAGGTGCAGACTGGATCGCTAGAGTGGAGTTAGGAAATCTTGATAACACCTCAGTACAGACATTTTACAGCGACTTCACATCATTATCGGCGAGCTTAGACGAAAACGCAAGTTACCCTATCACTGTTACACTTAATGCAGCATTCCCCTCGGATGCTGTATATGTATGGATTGACTTTAATGAGGATATGGTATTTGATAATAATACAGAGTTGATCCCTAGGTCCGCATTAAATGGCAATGTAACTTCAACGGGCACAGTCAATGTGCCTTGTGTACCTGCATCCTACTCGACACGGATGCGAGTAAGAGCCATATTTGCAGATCCTAACGTACCTGAACCCTGCGGTTCAATATTTGGGGAGGTAGAGGATTATACAATTGAGATTAATAATATCAATACCTGCTATGACATACAGATCAGTCGATAGCTTCGATAAGAAGCTACTTGGCTTATTCTTCTAAGACGTTGAAACCCCACAAAGGCATTCAAGTTGGGATAGCCTGCGACAGGGGTATGGCTAAAGATACTGTCTAGCGATAATTATGTCTGCTTTAGTGTTTTATGGTTTCCCGTGTAGGTTAATAAAGTAACGTATAGATATATGTGATATACAATTTGACCGACGTTATTGCTATTCTATGAAAATGTAGATGAGGAATCTATACTTTATCTGCCCATTATATCCGTTGTACAATAAAATATTTTACCGTCTACAAACGTGCAAGCCCCTTCAGGCAGCCGCTTAGCTTTCTAGGGTGGCCGTTTCTAGAAGTGGAGGATAGTCAAGGCATTTTTTAAGGTGTACGTATCAAGCTGGAGATTGTTCATTTTGTTGCGCTTTTATTTTACGCTATTTATCCTTTGTCTCACAAAGGACATGGGTAGACGGACTTACATAATGATTTTCTGCGATTACTCGCATTGAGGCTTTCTAGGATGGCCGTTTCTAGAAGTGGAGGATAAGCAAGGCAATTTATAAGGGTCACGTATTGAGCTGAAGATTGTTCATTTTGTTCTGCTTTTATTTTACGCTAATAATTCCTATGTCTAATAAAGGACATAGGTAGACGGACTAGTATAGTAATTTAGTATTCGGTCTTGCATATGCTCCATCTATATATAAATTTGCATCTTCACTTAAACATCAAAAATGAGAAATTTTTTACTTTTAGTTCTATTGTTGTCCGTTCTCGAAATTCATTCGCAAGTAACTGAAGTGGTCTCTGGCTTAGATGGTCCAGCAGCTTCTATGCTAGTAGGAAATGATTTATATTTCACACAATCAGATTTTGTAAATTTTACCAATGGTAAGTTGTCACGTATTGATATTACTGACGCAACACCAGTTATAGAAGATATATTCACAGGTTTTGTAGATGGTCCAAATTCTATCGTTTTAAATGGTAATCAATTAATATTTACTGAACAGAGTACAATCTACGGAGTAGATATTTCAGAGGCCACACCTGAGTTGGAGATTATTTTTCAATTCCCACAGGATGGCAGCATCTTTGCGGTTGAGGACATAGCTCTGGCGGGCAATGATTTATATATCGTAGACTCTTGGAACAGTAGAATCTCGAGAATTGATATTACTGAGAGTAATCCAGAACCTGTCACTGTTCTGGATAACTTAGCTGGGCCCACCTCTATGCTTATAGATGAGGATCTCGCCTATATCACTGAATATGACATAAATAGTGTTTCTAGATTTAAGATAAACGATCCAGCACCTACGACAGAAATTATCAGTTCAGATTTTTCTGGTCCCTTATCTTTAGCACTAATTGGTAATGATCTTTATGTTGCAGAATTCAATGCTGATAAAATTTCTTATATAGATATATCTCAAAGTTCTCCAGTGCTTGTCGATCTTATTACGGGCCTATCGGGTCCTGTAGGTTTAGATTTTGTAGGCAATACACTTTATTTTTCAGAAGTTTTTAATGGAACAATATCGAGGATAGATTTGGCACCGGTTTCAGTAGAGGATCAATCCGAGAACAGTGTATTACAAGTATCTCCTAATCCTGCTTCTTCATTTGTACAGATTAGTGGACTAACTGCGTCTGAGAGATATAGTATAGTCAATAGTCTTGGACAAATAGTCGAGTCGGGCAACGTAATCAATAATGGACAAATAAATGTTTCTAATTTGGACAGTGGATTCTACAACATATTGTTCAAGAATACTCAGAGCTCATCTACTTTTGTAAAGCACTAGGAGCAAGGTTCTTAGAGTAGCTAGGCGCTTCTTTAAGGTCTAATTTTGTTCGTGTTAGTTTGCTTAATTGCGGCTAGATGCATTTAAGAAATTTCTGACCTTCATATAAGCTATGGCTTAGGTATAAAGTATAGGAACATACACAAGCCATGCAATTACACAAGGTCTATAGGCTCAGTGATAGAGAGTCTAATTAAATACGATCTATATCTTTACCAAGCCTCTAGGATTTATCTTAGGGGCTTTGTGTATTTTGCATTATGATAGGGACTAACTAGTTCCAAGTTTTTTGTATCTAGAACAAACTAGACAATGCGTACATAGAAAGATTTTGGAGATCCATCAAGTATGAGAAAATCTACCTGAATCCTCCAAGTGATGGCTTAGATCTTTACATCAAAGTGAGGGACTACATAGAGTACTATAATACTGAAAGAAGGCATTCGAGAATATACGATAAAAGACCTTCAGATATGTATGATAAGCATCTGAAAGCAGCTGCTTGAAAGTGGGTTTAACACATTTCAACACTATACTTATAAAGCCTTGGAGGGCTTTATACTATATTGAAATATGCAAAACTTATATTGGAAATTATTCACTAAAATTCATTAACTATCTGTCCTAGCAATGGGAGGAAACATCAGTAATAAATTCAATAGGCTACATTTCTAAGAATGCATATAATATTATGGCTCTTAGCCAAATTTAGTGGGTTTCAGGTTTAATCCACCTAAATGAAAATAAATCATGGTTATGAAATTTGTGATGTTCCTATATCCTCTTGCTAGTCTTTTTATCTCTTGGATTTTCAGGTTAACTCTTTCAGCG
>CALFUU010000082.1 GCA_937929835.1 uncultured Saprospiraceae bacterium
AAGGACAGAAAGCGTAAGTACTTCCCGTTTTATTTATTGTAGGTTTTACTGAATACAATAATATTTTGGAGATGCTCTTCCATAGCCATCACCGCACCTTCAGGATTCTGATCGGCTATCATATCCAGAATATTTCGATGCTCTTCTATGGTCTTCATATTGCTCGACTCGTCACAGACTTTTAGTTTGATAAAGCTCTTGACGATATCTGGAGTGATAATGATCATTAAGGATTTTAGAACAGAGTTCTTACTGGCCTCTCCTATTTTTACATGAAAGAGCAGATCTTCTTCTACGGCTTGGTCGCCTTGTTGCAACTTTTTCTCATAGGCTACTAAGGCCTTATTTAATTCTATCAGGTCATCAGCCGTCCTATGGATTGCTGCCAGCCTTGCCGCTTCTTTTTCCAACAACACTCGCGTGTCGATAAGCGACTTGAAGTCTACATTTTCTATCTCAAGAATATCAGAAATCAAACCCTCCAAGGCTGTAATACCGATACCAGTGACTACGGTACCGCTCTGTGGCAGCACCTTCAGGATTCCATAAAATTGTAGCTTATTGATGGCCTCTCTTACTTGGCTTCGACTTACACCAAGACGTTCTGCCAACTTCCTTTCGGGTGGTAGCTTTTCTCCTGGCTTGATCGATCCAGAACTGATCAGATCTCTTATTTGAGCAATAATGAGATCGACAGGTCTCTTGACGTCAATTTTGTTTAAGTTCTCTAACATAAAGTGTAAACAGATTGGTTGACCAACTATTGGTTGACCAAATGTAGTAAAATAATTGACTTTCAAAGTATGATATTGCAAATCTGCCCCTCACGGCAAAGGTTTATTTGGTTCAACTGGTGTAAATCCATAGAAAATAAGCAGCTACAATCCTTTGTCTATAAGGCTTTGAGCACTATATCACCTTAACTCAGCGCGGTAATGAGAACTGGGGAAATTGGCACTTACTCCAATCTTTATTACCTTGGATTATTATCTCAGAAACACCACACACATCATATACACCTACAATATGAAGTATCGACTCTGCCTTAGCACCCTACTGTTTCTATGCTCCTGTAAAGATGTGCCTAGCTCTACAGCCACCACTCCCGCTGTTGTAGAAAACACGAGCCCAGAACCAGCTACATCCACTACAGACTTAGCAACGGCAAACTCGGAGGAACTCATCAACGTTGTCTTAGGCGCTCATCAAGGCCAAGGCACCTTAGAATATGACAATGCAGATTCTAGTAAATCAAAAATTCTCAGTAGCGTCAAGATAGAACGAAGAGATGCAGTAACGGTAGTTGTTTCTTCTCCAGAGAACTTATTTCCTAGTTACGAAATAGGAGAGTTCCGACTCCAAGGGCACAAAATATATGGTAAAGCCGTAGAGGGGTATGGCTTCGTATTATATGACACCAACAGAAAAAGAATTATGGCTCTGGTCAAGCGCTTTGATCGGGAAACGGCTTCGCTGCGATTTGCCACTTAGTTTCATATCCAATCCAGAGTACCGCTTTGATGGAGTCCTGACTTGAGTCTAGTTTCCATAGCCTCTATCTCTGTCGCTGTGCGACCACCCATTACAAACTTGCCCGCTTCGAGAAGGTGGATTTCATCGCATACTTCTCTGAGTACCATAAAAATGTGTGATGAAATCAAAATCAATTTTCCTTGTGCTTTTAATTTGTTGATGACATCCACAACCAATAGATTACTTCTAAGGTCTACGCCATTAAAAGGCTCATCCAGAATAAAAACTTCATTGCGGCGCAGCAGCACTCCCATCAAAGCCAATTTCTTTTTCATCCCTGTAGAATAGGTAGACGCATATTCGTTAAGGGGTAATTGGAAAATATTTCTTTTCTCAAATTCTTCTTCCTGTATACCCCTGGCTGTAGAGACCAGCTTGAGATATTCCCAGCCTGTCATATGAGACAAGTATTGCGGATTTGTCTCTAGATAACCTAGGTAATCCTTGAGTGGCTGATGGGCTGAGCTGATCTCTCCATCATAGGTTTCTAATCCTGCTATACAATTAAATAGTGTCGTTTTTCCTGCACCATTGTGTCCGACGATACCATACACACGGCCTCCGTCAAAGTCTAAGTCAATACCCCTTAATACTGTATTGCGACCATACTTCTTATGTAGTTCTCGTATACTTATCATTACAATATCACTTCTAATCTTCTTCTCGATTGTCTAAAAAATATCCACCACACAAAAGGCAATAAAAGAGGTAGGCCCATACTGAAGGCCATAATAAAACTCTGCAGGACACCTATCTCGCGTGGATAAGAAGAATACTTGGCCAGCACCACAGTGATCAAGACCAAAGCCGTCATTACCCCAATACCACATACAGCCAATCTAAAATTTGGGAAATAAAAAAATAATACTATAGAAACTGGAAGCACATAAATAAACTGACACAACAAAGCATAGGCCAGCTTTCTTTTCAAAAATTGAGTGGGGCTTAAGTTGTGCTGCCATACAATCCTTATAGGTTCCACTGGTAAATAAAAGGCAGAGGATAGACAACACAGTACACCCATACACACGAGTCCCAGATGGGCATTATCGACTTGTACAGCTTTGGCCATAAGTAGATACAACAGTACGATCAAGAAAAAATATTTTCTGAAGCCGATGACAAATTCAAAAGCCCATCGCTTAAACGGTGTCGCTAAAATGGGCAGGGTCCACGACTTTTGTCTAAACAATATCTTCAGTACTGCCAGCCCCAAAATGCCTAACGCTAAATAGACTTCTCGCTGATACAACGCAAACATAATAAAGGGTAAAGCTTTAAGCCCCACCTCGACCAACCGTATACGAAGGTAATCTGCTGATACATAGAGTATCCTTATGCTCTTCTCCAATACCTCCGAGCGCCTGCCCGCGCCCATAATAGAAAAAGCTATCAAGAGATAGGCCCAAGTCGCTTGCTCTATCTTATAAAAGACCATCACAGAACCTATCAAGAACAAGCCCAGCAATAACATAACTAAGAAAGGGAAGGGTAGACCAAAGTCCTCACTCCTCCGCAAGAGTCTCTGGGTTTGTAACTTGAAATAATAGGTAGTCCCACTCATAGCCCTCTATTATAAGATAATCATAACGATCTACCCGCATTGTGGCATAATCTCTGCTTATATTATATCTAATGATAATGTGAAATGAGGGTCCTGAAATTTGGTGGCACATCTGTATCCAATGCCGAACGCTTGCGGCTAGTAACAGATATTGTCCATAAGCAATACAAGCAAGACACTAAGATCTGTGTCGTCGTCTCTGCATTTAGCGGGATGACCGATCTGTTGTTAAAGACGGTTCATCTAGCAGAATCTAGCGATCAAGCGTACAAAGAAGCTTGTGAGGCGTTTATATCTAAGGCACATCAAGTGGCCAAAGAACTTCTAGATACACCTACCTATAACCAAATAGCTCAGGAGCTTAACGACAACCACCAAAAACTCAAAGATCTCTTGTCTGGTGTCAGTCTCATACAAGAGGCCTCGCCTAAGACAATGGACTTTGTCGTTTCCTTTGGTGAGAGAAACTGTGCTTTTATCCTAGCACACTACCTCAAGAGTCAAGGTCTGCCTGCAGAATATATAGACGCTAGACAATTGATCAAGACAGATGATCATTACGGTGCTGCCGTTGTGGATTTCAAATTGACCAATCAACTTATCTCAGATAGGCTCAGCTCAGACAAAGCCATCTATGTCATAACAGGCTTTATCGGATCAGAAAGAGTTTCTGGTGTGACTACGACACTTGGCCGGGGGGGCTCTGATTATAGTGCAGCCATTATTGCTGCGGCACTCGATGCTGCTGTGCTCGAAATATGGACAGATGTGGACGGTGTCCTTACCAGTGACCCCAGGGTCGTCACCAAGGCCTACACTATTCCCGAACTAACTTATCTGGAGGCTGCAGAAATGTCACACTTCGGTGCCAAAGTACTCTATGCACCCACTATAAGACCAGTCAAGGAAAAAAATATTCCAACACGTATTAAAAACACATTTAATCCTCAACACCCGGGGACACTGATACACGATGCAGCTGTTGCAGGTGACAACGTTATCTCTGGGCTCTCATCTATAAAGGATATAGCCTTAGTTTCTTTAGAAGGCGCAGGTATGCAAGGTATACCAGGCATAGCCTATCGCTTATTTAAGGCGATGGCAGATGGCAAAATCAATATCATAATGATAACGCAGGCCTCCTCAGAACATTCTATCTGCGTTGCTATCAAAAACAGCGATACCGACAAGGCTAAATACCTGATAGATAAAGAATTCGACATAGAATCCAATAGAGGTCTCATAGAACCCACCAAGCTCACCAAGGACCTGTGTTTGCTCGCCGTGATAGGAGAGCACATGAGAAATGCGCCCGGTGTGTCAGGCCGCTTGTTCAGTACCCTAGGTAAAAATGGAATAAATGTCGAAGCCATAGCGCAAGGTTCCTCAGAGCTCAACATCACCTTCGCTGTACATAAAAAAGATGAAGCCAAAGCACTGAATGCTGTGCACGATGCCTTCTTCTTATCAGAGCACAAGCAAGTGCACTTGTTTGTCGTGGGAGTCGGTCTTATCGGCTCTACCCTACTCGGACAGATCAGGGACCACTACACAGACATCAAGGACAACAGCAAAATAGAGTTGGTCCTCAATGGATTGACCAATTCTAGAAAAATGCTCTTCTCCGAGGCGGGGGTGCCTTTTGATAATTTCCAAAGTGAACTAGACCAAGCTACTGAGGCAGCGGATATAAGTAGGTTTATCGATAAGATGATAGAGATGAATTTTCCTTACGCCGTCTTTGTGGACAACACTGCGAGTAAGTTGATTCCTGAGCACTATCACAGAATCATAGAAAACAACATTGCTATATCGACACCTAATAAGATTGCCTTATCGAGTAGTCTCAGTAGGTACAAAAAACTTAAGGCCTTATCGGGTGCTAGAAATATTCCTCTCAATTTTGAAACCAATGTCGGGGCAGGTCTTCCTGTTATATCTACCTTAAAAAGCTTGACGACGACTGGAGATAAAATAACGCAGCTAGAAGCCGTGCTGTCTGGCTCCGTCTCCTACATTTTCAATAATTTTTCTACGGAGACTAGATTCATTGATATCGTCAAAGAAGCGCAGGCCAAAGGATTGACTGAACCAGATCCTAGAGAAGACCTTTCTGGTTCTGATGTAAAAAGAAAAATTCTCATACTGGCAAGAGAGTCCGGATTCGAAATAGAAGAAAGCGCAGTAACTATAGAGCCTATTCTCTCAGAGGCTTGCCTACAAGCAGAGACTGTAGCAGACTTTTATACCGAGCTAGAGAAAGATACTGATCGCTATACCGAAATGGCCAAGCAGGCAGAAGGTCGCGGAGAAAAATTGCGCTTTATCGCTAGATATAAAGATGGCCATGGTACCATCTCGCTACAATCTGTTGACAGTCGGAATCCATTCTACTCTTTGAGTGGAAGTGATAACATGATTGTTATCTACTCGGATCGCTATAATGAAACGCCTCTAGTGGTCAGAGGACCAGGTGCTGGAGCAGATGTCACGGCGGCTGGCTTACTGGCAGAGATATTATCTATGAGTCCTACACTATAACCCACGGCTATAGAGCAATCATTTAGTCAAGACATAGGTTTGGAAAATACCTGCATCTATCCATCCTCTATTTTTGTCTGGTCCCGCTACATCCACACTTCCGATGAAGTTTTCTCGTTCTTCGCTATGATCATTGTTACAGTAAGCTATAGTAAAACCAACCCTCTGATTATCACTAGCGTATTCTTACCTGCTGTCTTGTCTATTCGATAAGTATCATTATGGATGCTCAACTAATATCATTAGAGGTAGGCGTGCTGTTTTCCACTAACAGTTTATACTCAGAGGGATTGACTCCATACTGTTTTTTAAAGCAGGATCTAAAATACTTGAGATCATTAAAGCCCACTTTGTAAGTAATTTCAGATATGTTCAGATCACTTTCTACTATGAGCTCTGCAGCTACTTTTATTCTGACATTTCTAATAAATTCATTAGGTGATTGATTGATGATAGACTTCAGTTTTCTGTACAACTGACTCTTAGAATACTCAAGCTGTCGACTCAGGTCTACTACACCAAACTTAGAATCACCAAGGTATTGCTTGATGACACGCTCAGTCCGTTGTAGAAAGTCATTATCTTTTTCTGAGAGCCCTTCTACAACTATAGCTGTGTCTCCTCCACTCCTATGATTGGCCGTCTGCTGATAAAAGTTGGAAGCCATATCCCTTTTCTGTTTCATAATATTGGCCAACATCAAGAGCAGCATTTGTGGGCTAAATGGCTTAGTCATATAATAATCTGCTCCGTGATGATAGCCCTCTATTTGACTATCTGTAGAGGACTTAACGGTTAGGAGGATAATGGCGATATGACTGGTTATTTCATTTTCTTTTAGCTCAGAACAGAGCTGATAACCGTCCATAATAGGCATCATCACATCAGAAATGATAACGTCTGGTAATTGGGCCTTAGCGATATCCACCCCACTACGTCCATTCCTGGCCCACAAGACACTATATTCTTCATTCAGAAAGCTAATCACATAATTAGCTATGTCAGGATTATCCTCCACTAGAAGCACTACTGGTTGACTAGCATCAGATTCTTGTACCAAGTCTAAGTCCGCTTCAATTAGAGCACTCTTGGTGTCAGATGCTGTCTCGACAAGATGAGTGGAGCCGTCGGCTGGTACGCTGAAGTGTTCTTTTCCTTTTTTAAATTCTAATAAAAATTTGGTGTATTGCCCTACTTCACTACTGACCTTAATCTGTCCATAATGAAGATCCACTAACTGCCTGACGATAGATAACCCTATACCTATACCTGGAATGGAACCATCATCAATCGCTCTATAGTATCTATCAAACACCTTAGGAATATCCTCTTCGGAAATACCTATACCACTATCAGAAACTTCCAATAAATAGTGGCTGCTGCTTTCTCGCAATGAAACAACCACGACGCCATCATCACCAGAATACTTAATCGCATTGGATAACAGATTAGAAATAATCTGCTCCATCTTGGATTCATCATAATACATAAATGCGGAAGACAATTCACTCTCTAAGATTAAAGAAACGTTCTTTGCTCTAGCAATCAGCTCAAAGTTTGTAACAATCTGTCTCAGAAATATAACCAAGTCATACTCACGGATATTCATTTTGATGTTTCCAGTTTCTATTTTTGAATGGTTAAGTATTTGATTGATATAATTTTTAAGTCGTTCTGCATTGCTGAGCATGACATTCAACATATGTTTGTCTAGATGTTTGTTACCTCCACTTTCTATCGCTTGCTTCTCCCCCTGCAGTGGCGATATGATCATCGTCAAGGGTGTCAATAGTTCGTGTGAGATGTTGGCTACTATACGCGACTTGACTTTATCTATTTCTTTCAACTTCTCAGTCTCTATCTGTTCTAGTCTTAATTCTGATTCTAGATTGAGTCGTGCTAGAGTCATCTTAATCAATTGGTACAATACCCCAAAACTGACTAAGGCATAAATCAGCCATGCCAACCACGTATTGTACCAGGGTTCTAGAATTCTAAACTCAAATTCCTTGGCTGTAGGATTCCATACATCGTCATTGTTGCTCCCGATTACTTCAAACTTGTATTTACCTGGTGACAGGTTTCTATATTCTGCCTCTCGTTTTGTTGATACATAACGCCAGTCTTTATCCAAGCCTATGAGGCGGACCTTAAATTTATTTTGTTCCGCTTGCGTAAAGTTTAGAGCCGTATAGCTAAAATTTATATCATTCTGATCATAACTTAATTCCACAGGTGTATGTGGTTTATTCTGTTGAATCATACTATCCAGCGGCGTACCAGAAACATAAACCTCCGTTATGAATACAGGCGGTGCCACATTATTCTGAAGTTGTTGCTCTTGTTTATAATAATTTATACCAGAAATATTCCCAAAATATATGGTCCCATCACTTAGGCTTTCTATGGAGCCTTTTAGGAACTGACTGGAAAGCAAGCCATCAGCAAGGTTATAGTGCTTAACCTTTTCGGTTTTTAAATGCAGAGAAAATACACCCTTATTGGTGCTCGCCCATAACACTGTATCGCCGACAAATTCTAATGAGGCGATATATGGACTAGGGACGCCTGGTAAGAGTGAAAAATCCTTTATCACTTTATCTCCATCAGAAATGTGGAACAAACCCTTTGTCGTACCTAACCACATATCGCATTCATTATCAATCTTAATATCATTGATACTGTGGCTGATGTTCGTTGTGACACTATTAAGTAACGAAGTTGATTGCAATAACTGATAATCAGTATCCAGCTTAATCACCTGTACCCCACTCTCTTCGGTGCCTATTATCATCACATCGTCATTACAACCCTTTTGCATAGTTGTCACTCTGGTACTGATCAAATCGTTTTTACCAAATTGTTTTATCTGCTTGCCTTGATCATAGATCTCTATCCTATCACCAAAGTAGGCTATCCACATTTTGCCAAGGTTGTCACGCGTAATGGCTTTTATAAAGTCTCCGTCACTATTCAGTGTATTGTGGGATTGTGTTTCCAAAAAGAAACTCTTATCACTTCTAGGATCATATCTTATAACACCATCCTTCCAAGTGCCTACCCACAACATCCCTGCTGAATCTTCGCACAATGCCGTTACAAACTTGCCTTTATCTCCGATCAGATTATGACATGTATATGTCCCATTCTTTTTGTCCTTTGAGAAAAGCCCTTTTCCATCTGTCCCAAACCATATCTTATCATCAGTTTCCAGTAGTGAGTTCACTTGATCTATTTCTACCTTGTTTGTGCCACATTTTATTTTTTGTATCTGCTGGAACTCATCCTCTTTTTGATCAATCTTATTAAGACCCTTGAGGTGCATTCCTACCCAGATAATTCCAGTATTATCCTCGTATAGACTCCAGATAGAATTTCCAGATATGTGATTATTGAGATTGGAATCTGACCTGTATCGTGTAACTGATTTATCTGACTTGATGTACAAACCCGCATTCTCAGTACCCACCATTAAGCGGCCCTTGCTATCATATAGTATAGAGAGTATGACCGTGTTCTCTAAAGAATCTTGAAGACCATCGATATTTAGGCTTTGTTCCTTATTAAGACATAGTGTCTTTAGACCTTGATTGGTACCTATTACATAACAGCTATCTTGATACTGCTCTATAGACCTAATCGGAATGCCCTCATCGTATAGGTGCTTGACGACTCCAGACTGTACGTCCACTGAGATTACACCAGAAGACCAACTCCCTAATAGAATATTGTTACCGATACCTGATATCGAGGTAATGTATTGTTCCTCTAGCTGACTGATATAAAATGAACCTGAAGAAAAAATTCTTTCTTCTGTTTCTAAGTCTATGAGACTTACGCCGCCTTTCTCTGTCGCTATCCACATGACATTTTTTTCATCTACATAGAGATCTCGTATATAATTATCTGACAGTGCATTATTGGTGGTACTGTAGTTCAGGAAAATATCATCCTTAAAGTTGATCTTAATGAGTCCTCCGCCATAAGTTCCTACCCAAAGATGATCCTGATCCTTATCGTAGTACAAGCTGGTAATAGAATTGACATTGCCCGCACTTACCACAGCACGACCTAAGTCAAAGTGCTCATATACTAAACCGTCAAATCGATTCAATCCATAACGTGTTCCGACCCATAGGTATCCCTTATTATCTTGAACAATACTGGTGATGGTACTTTCCGAGAGTCCGCTGGAAACATCATGGAACACGAAGGGTTTCTGACTAACGCCAAGATGAGATGAGCCTAATAGAAAAAACAGCACTAAAAAAAGTAATGGAAAGTGGGGCCGTCGCATATTCGGTAAACTCATACTCTAAAATATGATTTGTGCCAGCATTAAGCTTAAGAGTAGGCGTTATGATTCTATATTAAAGATGTGGCACAATCTCTGCATCATATTAAAGATTGCAACTATATATCATGATTTTAGGGTCAAAATTGAGTTTTTAGGCCTGAGAATCGTTTTGGTGCCGTGTGTCAAATATTTGTAAAAATAATTACATAATCAACTGATTATCAGTTAGTTAACTACCATATTTGTGAAAACTATTCCTTGTAAATGCTTCGCTCCTGCCTCTGTAGCCAATGTCGCCGTAGGGTATGACGTGCTAGGCTTCGCAATCGAAGAGTTGGGAGACGAAGTTATCCTCAATGATGCGACCAAAAAGGGTCTTGAGATTACTTTGATCAGAAACAACAAAGCGAAGCTCTCAAAAAATATAAAAGAGAATGTAGCGGGATTTGCAGCTTGGCGGGTGATGCAACATTTGGGAATAGAAGATCTTCCAGTCAAAATGGAAATCAATAAGCGCATGCCTGTAGGGACTGGACTGGGCAGTTCGGCGTCAAGTGCGGCGGCAGGAGCTTTTGCGATGAATGCTTTTCTCGATTTCCCCTGTGATAAGATGACCATTCTGCGTTGTGCGACAGAAGCTGAGCAGATTGCCGATGGGGCTTGGCACGCAGATAATGTAGCGCCTTCTCTGTTTGGTGGGTTTGTTCTCATCCGCGATAATCCGAGTCTGGATGTAGTTGGTCTACCCTGTATTCCAGGATTGCGGGCAGTGGTCGTCTATCCTCATATCAAAATATTGACTAAAGACAGTCGCGATATCCTGAGTGAAAATGTGCCACTCAAGAGTCATATCAAGCAATCAGGAAATCTTGCAGCCTTTGTAGCCGCTATGTACAAATCAGATTTAGGGCTGTTGGAGAGGTCTCTAGAGGATGTGGTCATAGAACCTCAGCGGGCTAAACTGATTCCAGATTTCTACTCCATAAAAGATTTGGCCTTAGAAAATGGTGCGCTTGGTTTTTCTATTTCGGGAGCGGGACCATCGATGTTTGCCCTCTGTGCTAACTCTGTAATCGCAGATAATATAGCTGATGCTGTCCAAAAATTCTTTGATGATAAGAAGCGACCTGTCACTATTTACAATTCTGCCATCAACTTAGAGGGCGCAAAAAGATACTAGGATGCAACTCTACAGCACCAATAATAAGCACAACATTGTCAATCTCAAGGAGGCTGTCCTTAATGCCTTTCCTCAAGATAAGGGCCTCTATATGCCCACTGAAATTCCGAAACTCGACAAGCAATTTCTGGATCATCTAAATCAATACAGCTTCGAAGAAATAGGTTTTCAAGTGGCTGCTAGACTGATGGGCGACGCTATTCCTGAGTCAGAATTATACCAACTGATTGCCAGAGCGATCAACTTTAAGGCACCCCTGGTCCAGCTGACGGAACAGATTTCTACCTTAGAATTATGGCACGGACCGACGATGGCTTTCAAGGATTTTGGGGCCAGATTTATGGCAGAGTTGATGTCCTATTTTCTCAGAGATGAGGACAGGCCGACGACCATTCTCGTCGCTACTAGTGGTGATACAGGAGGAGCTGTGGCAGCAGGATTTCATAAAGTACCTGGTATAGAAGTGATCATCCTTTACCCTTCTGGCAAGGTCAGTGCACTCCAAGAAAAGCAACTGACAACCTGGGGAGATAACATCTCTGCTATAGAAATTGATGGTGTCTTTGATGACTGCCAGCGCTTGGTCAAGACGGCTTTTATAGATGCTGATCTTCAGCAACAATACAACTTCAGCTCAGCCAACTCTATCAATATCGCTCGGCTTATCCCTCAGTCTTTCTATTACTTTGAAGGGTATAAGCAGGTCAAAGACAAGTCAAGGCCTATCGTAGTTTCTGTTCCTTCGGGCAACTTTGGCAACTTGACAGCAGGGCTTTTGGCTGCGCAGATGGGCTTGCCCATCCACCAGTTTATAGCCGCTACCAATGCTAATGACACTGTACCCGCTTACCTCACTTCTGGCACCTATACTGCCAAGCCCTCTGTCCCTACCATCTCTAATGCGATGGACGTCGGCAACCCCAGTAACTTCCCTAGGATGCAAGCTCTCTTTGCTGGACAGGATGAAAGTTCCACGTGGAACAAGCTCAAAGAATTCATAATTGGAGACAGCTATAGCGATACAGAAACCTATCAAGCTATAAAAGGCATACAGTCTCTACACAACTATGAAGCCGACCCACACGGTGCCGTCGGCTATCTTGCTTGTCAAGACTACCTAAAAGAGTACTCTACCCACCAGACCATCTTTCTCGAGACTGCCCATCCTGGAAAGTTTGAAGCACCTATGAAAGAGGCGTTAGGCAAGGTGTCTTTTCCTCCTAAACTAGAGGCCTTTATGAGTGGTGAGAAGGTAGCCAAGAGTTGTAGTAAGAACTATACAGACTTTAAGGAGATACTGTTGAGTTAACATTTAAGCTTTGGGTCAATAGAGTAGTCTCCCCTTTTGGGGGATAAGCGCTGAAACAAGTTCCACGTGGAACAAAGCGCAAAAGTCATAATTAGAGACAACTTAAACATCAAGCATTCTACCTTCTAAAATACCAGAAGTCCTGCACTGAGCGACTAAAGAGAGTCGAATGTGAGCACCGCTACCTGCATTCTTCTAACTTCCTAAAGAAGGACCGCTACCTGCATTTTGAGATACCAATTTTCTTTGGTGTAGACTAGCTTGGAGTGCTGGCCTCCCCTTTAGGGGATACAGGGGTGAGCAGTGAACAAGTTCCACGTGGAACAAGCGTATTACTTTGTCAAGATAAACGTGCACGGCCACATTCCACCTGAAGTACCTACCTCATCCACCTGAAAGACAATAGAATCAAGACCCACATAGTCCATCCTAGCATCAAGTATAGGTGACATAGGAGGCTGGAAATAATTAAATCCAATTGAGGTTGAGGACTGTATACGACCAACAATTGGGTAATTAAAAAACAAATTCCCTGATTGTATAACAATGGAGTCTATTGCCCGAGAAGATATGTTAAACGAGCTATCTATAAAGAATTGCGTACTGAGATTGCAGCGTCTTTTAGCGTTCCAAGTTCCCCAAAACTTAAATCCCCTTTCCTCATCGCAATACTCTCCCTCGTAATGTATATCACAAACACAGTTGCCATTGATTAGTCTTTCGTTCTCACGACACTCATCATCACTACCACAGCTGGAAAAAATTAAGCAAAAGAGAAGAAGTTGTATATATAATCTCATATTTCAAATATAGAGCTTGGAAAGCATAACGGCATATGTCATATGCGACAGTCCCTAACTTTAGTGGAGTATTATCTGCCTATCCAGGTTCTACTCGAATATAAAGGATGACAAGTTCCACGTGGAACAAAGATTAAGTAGAAGGAATACAACTTAAATAGAACATCTTGCATTCAGCGCTAATCCTCCCCCTTTACAAGAAGGAAGGATGAGCACAGGGTATGCTAAACAAGTCAACGTGAAACACAATGTTTGAGACCAACGAAGTTAGATTACTCTACGTCTACATAAGCAAGTACGCTTTAAGATGATGAACTTTATAGGATATGAAATGCCTGACATTATTACCCTTTCTGTTATTACTTATAGGCTGCAATGGAAAAGAAATAGAGAATATTCCGCAAGTTGCCTCAATTTCTTGTGACAGCACCACCCTCGAAGTTATTCCAGATGGGCAGCTATGTGAAGATGCTGACAACCCATTTGTATGCGATGTGATCGTAATTGATGAGACACAGTTCATCGATGCTGATGCCTATAGATGGAGTCCAGATATCTGCGCCTTAGAAATAGACGACAACATCTTATTCACAAATGGTGTAAGAACATCAGCGTGGAAGGTTGTAGAAAGAGGTCATTACATAGCCCAAAAGAGAGTGTTTTCTTCGTGTGATATATCCATAGAGCACGCAACTTACTTATGCCAAAAGAATGAAGTCATCTGTGTCTCCTTCCTCAACGACTTACTTGGTCGAGATACATTGACTTTAGAATTGAGGACAGTCGTCCAGGACCATTCTAGCCAAGGAAAGAGAAACATCATCAGCCTATACCAGGATAGGACCAATAGTCCTGTAAGAAACTTTTGGCTACGACACTTTATAGGAAGTGGTTATTATGAGCAAATCTGGCAGACTTCCCACCAATCTATAACACTCAACGGAATTGTATACAATGATGTGATCGAGTATGACTATGGCGAGCATATACACGCTGTCCCCGACTATAGATACTATGTTCAAAAGGATGTAGGCATCTTAGGATTTGAAGTAGAAGACACTTTATGGCTCAGAGAATAAGTAGCCACACTCCCCACTCTTATTCCTTTCAGCTTTCGGCACGACACGTACTGATTTGTGCTAAAGTCCCTAAACTGTTACAGTCGCGACCATAGATATAAGCACTCACAATTCTTGACTTATATTACAACATAAATTAATGTGAGCTGTTCCTATTCCTTTATACACTTCATTTACAGTGCCTCTTCTATAACGGCTAATTAACGCAACCTTAGGGATATCCTTAATGAGCATTCTTTACCTTTATTGGTTGAACATCACAGAAAAAATTATGAGACAGGTATTTTTTGTAATCTTTATGATAATGGCTTTCGTGGCCTCATCCCAAGTGGACAATTACAATCAAAACAAATTTAGACAACTAGGCCAAGACCTTCCCTCACCCAATGTCTACAGGACAGCTTCTGGGGCACCAGGTCATGAGTATTGGCAGCAGCGCGCAGACTATAAAATGGATCTCGTCCTCGATGATGAAAAGCAAACACTAACAGGTAAGGAAACCATCACTTATTACAACCAGTCACCTGATGCCTTATCCTATTTATGGCTACAGTTGGATCAAAATGTACGAGCTCAGGATTCACACTCTCACGATATCCGCTCTTCTACAATTGGTGAGCGGGTAAGCCCAGCAGGTATCGAGCGAATAGCGCCTAGTTTTGAAGGAGGATTTAATATCACCTCTGTCAAAAATGCTAGTGGCAAAATGATGCCTTATTTCATTAACAAGACAATGATGCGGGTAGAATTACCTAAGCCCTTAGCGAAAGGACAGTCCGTCACCTTCAGTATCGATTGGTGGTATAATATCAATAACACAAAAGAGATAGGTGGTCGTAGTGGATATGAGCCGTTTGATGATGGACATAATGTATATGTCATCGCTCAGTACTTCCCGCGTATGTGTGTATATGATGATGTGAATGGATGGCAGAATAAGCAGTTTCTCGGTAGAGGAGAGTTCGCGCTTGTCTTTGGAGACTACGAAGTACACATCACTGTACCTAATGATCACCTCGTAGCAGCCTCAGGAGAACTACAGAATGCCGATAAGGTACTCAGTAGTGAACAGAGAAAGAGACTCAAATCTGCAATGAAAGAAGATCTGCAACCCGTAACCATAGCCACTATGGAAGAAGCCGATGACAGAATAGAAGCTGCCGGCGATGGTGTGCCGTCAAAAACTAAGACATGGAAGTTCAAGGCTGATAATGTAAGGGACTTCGCCTTTGCTACTTCTAGAAGATTTATCTGGGATGCTGTCGGTGTACCTATGGATGATGGTCGTACAGTTATGGCTGCGTCGATGTGGACCAAAGAAGGAGACTGCCTGTGGAACAAATATTCTACTAAAGCTGTGGCACATACCGTAAAATGGTTTTCTCACTATACCATAGATTATCCTTACCCGGTCGCTTGGTCTATAGATGGTAATATGGGTATGGAGTATCCAATGATTTGCTTCAACTATGGTCGATGCGAGGATGATGGTACTTACTCTCAGAGAATGAAGTATGGCCATATCGGTGTTATCATCCACGAAGTGGGGCATAACTGGTTCCCTATGATCATCAACTCCGATGAGAGACAGTGGACCTGGATGGATGAGGGGCTCAATACCTTTGTCCAATATCTGACGGAACAACATTGGGAAAGAAACTATCCATCTAGAAGAGGACCAGCGCATAAGATTGTCGATTACATGAAAGGAGATAAAACCAAGATCTCTCCCATTATGACCAACTCAGAATCTATATTCCAATTTGGTAACAACGCTTATGGCAAGCCAGCGACTGCATTAAACATATTAAGAGAATCTGTAATGGGTAGAGAGTTATTTGACTATGCCTTCAAAGAGTATTGTCAGCGGTGGGCCTTTAAGCATCCGACACCTGCAGACTTTTTTAGAACAATGGAAGATGCCTCAGCCTTTGATCTGGATTGGTTCTGGAGAGGGTGGTTCTATACCAATGATCACGTAGATCAGAAATTAACCAAAGTAGAGTATAAGCAAATCAATACTAAGAATCCCGAGGTCAACGAAGCAGAAGCCAAAGCCAATAGAAAAGCAACGACTTATGATATTACACGTGAAAGAAACAGAGACGCTATACCTGAGACACTCAATGAAAGAGATTCTAGTATAGAAGACTATTACACAGATTATGATCCACTTGATACAGATGCTATTGATAAAAAGGCATATGATGATTATCTCACCAGTCTAAGTCCTGAAGAGAAAGCCTTGGTAGAGAAGGACCCACATTTTTATACCTTATCACTAGAGAGCGAAGGGATTCCGATGCCAGTCATCTTAAAGTTCAAATATGCGGATGGTACATCTGACGTCAAACGTATACCCGCTGAAATATGGAGATTCGGAGATACGGTCAATAAGTCCTTTGTCCTGAACAAAAAAGTGGTGGATATCGTATTGGATCCTTACTTAGAGACTGCAGATGTCGATGTATCTAATAACACAATGCAACCTTCGTCTAGTCCTACACGATTTGAATTATTTAAGAGACGACAAGGACCAAGAGGATCGAGTAGGGGAGAAAATCCTATGCAACGAGCTAAGAAAGCTGAAGAGCTAAAGAAGAAAATACAACAACCTTAATACAAAAAATATAATAAAAAAGGCGGAACAGAAATGGTCCGCTTTTTTTATGTCCAGATTCATAATAGTATATCCGAATTCTAGACGATTGTGTTCTCGACAGAAATAATCTGGTCTGGTAGCACAATATCAAATACAGAGCCTCCCGCGTCAGATTTCACCAAGCTGATGCGTCCACTGAATTCCTCTACCAATCGCTTACAAGTCGCTAAGCCCAAACCGGAACCACTGTAGAGACTATGGCTATTAAGCCTTGTAAACATCTCAAATATATAATCGTTATACTGCCTATCTATACCTATACCATTATCCTCGATTCTAATAGTGTGTGGCTTGATTATAGAGATACGGATAACAGGAACTTTAGAATTATTAAACTTAAGACCGTTCTCTATCAAGTTATGGAAGAGTGTCTCTATGCTATACTTATCCCACTCAACACTAGGCAGCTTATCTCTAAGTTCTATTTCAAATTCTTGAGTATTGTTCTTTGTCTTAAAATAGGTATGCAAATTATGGACTACATCATTGAGATCAATTCTTTCCTTTTCAAACTGCTTGACCTGATGATCGCTAGATAACAGGGAATATTGTAATACGTCATTGATGAGTTTATCCATTCTGTCAGAGCCCTGTAGGATAAAATTCAAATTCTCTATCAAGTCCTGATTATCACTATCTATCAACTTCCTTTTAAGCAATTCTGAAGACCTAGATATATTGAGTAGAGGCGTTTTCAAATCGTGGGCAGTGATATAAGTGAATCTTTCTATGGCCTCATTTTTTGTCTTCAACTTATCAATTAGCAGACTTTGCTCCTTCTCTATCTCCCTGTTCTTGTAGACGTAATAGTTGATAGCAAATCCGATAACACTTGCGCATAACAGAAAGATAAATATAGATCCTAAGTTAAACGCAGCTAAGTTATCAGGATCGTTATACCTGAAATATAATATGTAAGTCGTAATACCAACGACTATATGATATAGAACAGCTAATGCGACGAGCCTCTTCTCTATATAGAGTAGAACCGACATAACAATAACAAACAAAAAAATGGAGAAACAATCAGAAAGGCCTTGCGTCTGAATGATCAATATAGAGACAAAAGGTGGTAGCGCAAAACATAGAATGTGTCGCACTATTGCCGACCAACCTTTGCTCATACACCAAAATAGAATACACAGTAAAAGCAGTCCAGCCACATACCCCCAAGTAGAATATCCTAGGTATATATAATCCGTGATAGAACTAACTAGAAACCCAATAAAAAAGATACAAATAATTATATTCTGGAACCTCAGCCTAGTTGCCTCTAGCCTTTCCATATCGGCGTCAATACCGATATCGATAATTTTAGTAAGCAAAACTGGTAGAGAGAAATTCATTCTCTTGAGCTAGACTTTATTTAAAAAATTCTCCAAAGTTGTATTAAACTGATGCGGCAACTCCATCATCGGCGCATGGCCACATTTGTCAAAAAGTTCCAACCTAGAATTGGGCAATAACTCGTGGAACTTCTCTCCTACCCAACTAGGGGTTACCGTATCTTGCTTGCCCCATACTAAAAGTACTGGTGCAGTAATTTTATGAATGAGCTCTTTCAGGTTGTTACGTACTGCAGATTTTGCAGCCACTACAACTCGTATAGCTTTATTCCTATCGTTGACGATATCAAAGACTTCGTCAATGACCTCCTTAGTCGCCACTTCAGGATCATAGAATATGGCCTTCGCTTTCTTCTCTACGAAATCATAATCTCCACGCTTGGGAAAAGTAGATCCCATAGAATTTTCAAATAGACCTGAACTACCCGTTAAGGTAATAGAAGCCACCTTTTCCATATTGGACAACGCAAAGAGTTGAGCAATATGACCGCCCAACGAATTACCCACTAAATGGACTTTTTTAAAGCCTTTATATTTAACGAAATCCTCTATGTACTCCACAAGCGTTTCCAAACTTAAATTCTTCACATCCATAGTCAGTATGGGAAGTATGGGTGTCACTACATTAAATTTAGAACCAAAATACTCTTGGATACCCTTAAAATTGCCCGTTGCTCCAAACAATCCGTGCAATAGCAGCAATACACTATCACCACCCTTGGTCTCTAAATAATCAAACTCCCTATCGGACATATGCTTTTGTTCTATTAGGTATAAGTTCTCCTCTTATATATAAAGAGATGGAACAATGAAACCGCTAATATACATAGTGCAACTGCTTGATGCATAACTCCATAGAAGACAGGAATAGTATCAGAAGTATTTAATAAGGTAAGTATACCTAGTAATACTTGCAGATTAAGCAGGATAATCAACAAAATAGCTCCTCTATAGAATAGTCTTCTCAGAGGATACTTAAATATACGGAGACTGAGGTACATCCCGAAGAAGTAGACTATATAGCCCCAATTTCTATGTAATACATGTATCAGCGCAGGCATAAAAGCATCCTTATCATAGTCAAGGATGTTCTCCTTGCTCCACGCCGTGCTATCAAACAAGACTTCAGGTAAATACTGACCATTAAGATCTGGCCAAGATGGATAGTAGAGGGCAGCCCGCATACCTGATAACACAGCCCCAAAGAAGATCTGCAAAATTAGGGCTAGCAAAAACCACATAGCCAGCTTGTAGATCTTCGTGTTATCGATAGCTACATTCTGCACACCAGTAGACTTGAAGGTACCCCATATGAGAAAAGAAAAAGTCATCAAAGCAATACCTAAGTGCAAGGATAACTTATAAGCATTGACCCAAGGTCTATCTACCAAACCACTAGCTACCATAATCCAACCAAACACTGCCGCCATCGCAGCCCAAAATATCACAAAGCCCAGCTGTCTTATCATCCAAGGGTCTATCCACTTTTTGACTACAAAAAAGATAAAAGGGAATAGAAAGATAAAACCCATCATCCTTGCCCAGAGCCTATGGAAGTACTCCCAGAAGTATATGAACTTAAAATCCTGGAGCGACATCCCTTTATTGATCTTCTTATACTGAGGTGTCTCCTTATATAGATCAAACTCTGACTGCCATGCCGCCTGTGAGGTAGGCGGTAAGGTACCTGTTACAATCTCCCACTTAGTGATAGACAAACCAGATCCTGTGATTCTTGTGACACCACCGATGACCACTTGGAAGAAAACCAAGACACAACCAGCATACAGCCAATACTTGACAATACTTCTATACTTCATGACGATGTAAAGGTATGAAAGCAAACCTTGTTCAGTAATTTGGCTATTCAGATGTGTTCTAAATATTTGAAGAAATCAACATTTCACAACTCCTTTTAATAAATATGATTCTTAATTAAATAAAAACAAGTTGCTATTATTAGGCTTGTTAGTACGGGTATAAACTAAATGTCAATTTCTACCTTGCAATAGGCTTGTTGGTGAAAGTCATCCCTACCAACAATGGCTTAACTCTCTAGACACCCTTGTTTTGCTGATAATTGGACCTTTACCAACAAATGCCTTTATGCATCGATGTGAATAATTGATTTATCTTGTTGATGTGAATTAAGTAGGGAGTTTATGCGGAGATAACATGCATAAAATTTACATATGAGATATCTTCATGTGTAAAGTCTTGAAAATTGATAAAACGCCTATTGAGATGTTGATTTCTGAGTCTTTATAACAATTAACCAACAGTGTGAAAGCAGTTATTCAACGAACATTGACACCAGCTTCTGTAAAGGTAGATGATACGGTTACAGGTCGCATAGATAAAGGACTTATTGTCTATTTGGGTATAGGAAAAGAAGATACAGAAGAGGATATAGCCTGGTTGGCTAAGAAAATCGTACAGATGCGCATATTTAGCGATGAGGCAGGTAAGATGAATCTCAACGTGGAACAAATCGGGGGAGGATTGCTTGTTATCAGCCAGTTTACATTATATGCCAGTACAAAGAAGGGCAATAGACCATCTTATCTCAATTCTGCTTCTCCTGATTTGGCAAAAGATCTATACAATCGCTTTATAGAACACACTACAACACACTATAGGCTTCCAGTGGAGTCGGGCATTTTTGCTGCGGATATGAAAGTGGAGTATATTAATGATGGTCCTGTTACCATCCTGATGGATACAAAGAATAAAGCATGACACTGAAAGAGCTGCAGTCAGATACACATACTTGGATAAAGACCTATGGCGTTAGGTATTTTTCCGAATTGACCAATATGACTTTATTGACAGAAGAGATAGGAGAACTGGCCCGCTTAGTGAGTAGGCAGTATGGTGAGCAGTCATTTAAGAAAGAAGTATCAGCAGAAGAGATCAAGAAAAGTATTGCTGACGAGATGGCGGATATATTATTTGTATTGACGTGTCTGGCCAATCAGATGGATGTAGATCTTACTTCAGCGATGCAGACCAATTTTGAAAAGAAGACAAAGCGTGATGCTACCCGTCATTTATCTAACGACAAACTTAAGTAGTGTGAATAGAGATTTAGAAATGCTTAATAAGCTGGAGAAGGAATTGAGTCTTAAGGAGCTCCAGATAAAGAGTCTATTGACGATCACGCAAGCGATAAATGATAATGTCTCTTCTGAAGGACTTTTTAATATGTATCGGTCTTTCTTGAGTTGGGAGATGGGTATTGCGCATATGATATTGTTTATCAGAGATGATGAGACCTGGAATGTAGCGGCCAAGATAAAGGTAGAGGCCATAGATGAAGCGCAAGTAATAGAGCAATGTCAGGTCTACAAGCGGTTACATACTATCAAGGAGGATGATCATGTATCTATAAGAATCTTTGATATAATTATCCCTGTATTTCATAAGAGCCAACCTATCGCCTATGCATTAATCGGAGGGATAAAAGATAGGGAGGATATATATAATAGGATACAGTTTATAACGACCATTACCAATATTATTGCTGTTGCGATTGAGAACAAGCGACTTTTCCGTCAACAGATAAAGCAGGAGAGACTCAATAAAGAGATGGAGCTGGCTAAGAAATTTCAGCAGATGCTGATTCCAGAAAAAATCCCCTTTAGTGATAAATATGCAGTGGATATCTACTACAGACCACACTCCAATGTGGGTGGAGACTACGTAGATTTTATAAAGTATAGTGAGGATAGATTTGCAGTGGTGATTGCGGATATATCAGGAAAAGGAGTAGCGGCTGCCTTATTGATGTCTAATTTTCAAGCGATGCTACATGGCCTTGTGCAGCAGTATAGAGACTTAGAGACATTTGTATTTGCACTCAATCAAGCTGTATACAGAATTACCAAAAGCGATAAATTTATTACCTTCTTTATAGCAGAGATTGATACAGCTAAGCGTTCGATGACGTACATCAATGCTGGCCACTTTCCGCCAGTATTATACAATGCCGGAGAGATAACGGAGCTAAAAATAGGCAGCACAGTTATCGGTGCTTTTGATAAATTGCCTTTTATACAAGAAGAAAAGATAGCTCTTAAAAGTGATGCCCTTTTATTTTGTTTTACTGATGGACTAGCCGATCTGCAAGATGATGACGGGATTCACTTTGAGGAAACTCAAATAAACAAATATGTGTTGGACAATAAGGATCTGGATGTAGACGCCTTTAATGCAAAGTTGATTAAGACACTAGATGATTATAGAGGAGAAAGAGAGTATGTAGATGACATCGCCATATTAACGACAAAGATTTTTTAGAGCCAACGATAAAAAGGAAGATGAAAAGCAAAACGACAGCAGCACTTTTGGCCTTATTTGGAGGGAGTTTCGGGTTACATAAGTTTTATTTGGGAGAACCACAGACGGGTATTTTGTATCTGGCTGTTACGTTTCTTACATCTAAATTTTTTCCTATTGGTACCTTACTAGGTGTGATAGATGCTATTCGTTTGTTTTCAATGTCTACACAAGCCTTTGATGCCAAGTATGGAAATAAGGGCATACCCAATCAGCCTCGCCAACGCCAACGTCAAAGAGCTCGGAATCCGCGACAAGAAGAAATCAAGATGCAACGAGATAGACACAGTTATAAAGTTATCTCAAAAAAGCAACGCAATAATCCCTTCAGAAAAAGCGCGGATCAAAAATTTGTGGAATATGATCTAGATGGTGCATTGGAGGATTATAAAAAAGCAACTGAGATCACCCCTGCAGACAAGGATATGCACTTTAATCTAGCTTGTATCTTTTCATTAAAAGAAAATATTGATAAGAGTCTATATCATCTCGACAAGGCGATCTCTATGGGATATAAAAACGTGGAACAGATCAAAACTAAAGATGAGTTAGCTTTCTTAAGGATACAACCAGAATTTGAGGCATTTGTAGCGGATGGCTATACACTAAAAAGCCAACCCTCTGTGATGCAACCACCCAAAGATGACTTGCTACAGAATGATGCTCTGCTTGCACAATTAAATAAACTGAAAGAGATGCGGGAGAGAGGCTTACTTTCTGATAAGGAGTTTGCCTATGAAAAGGAACGCCTGAAAAGGAGATAAATCCTGATCAGGCGATATAATTTTTATTTCTGAAGTTTTACGTTGACAGCGATTGGACCCTTCGGACCACTTTCTACTTCAAAGAAGACTTTATTCCCCTCATCTATTGGTTCTAGAAGTTTCTCTTCGTGGAAGAAAAATTCGTTACCAGTACTTACTTCTCTAATGAAGCCAAATCGTTTTTCTTTATTGTAGAACTTGACCCGTCCTTTGCGTTCTGGATCCTCTTGTTCTAGATCTTCTTTCTTAGGTGTACTGATTTGTACATCTTCTAAGCTGATTTCCTTTTTCTTTTTGGTTGGATCAGGTGGCGTAGCGGAAAGGTTGCCCTCTTCATCTAGATACATGAACTCTAAAGGCTTGACACCATCTATCTTACGTTGCTTCTTCTTTTCTTCTTTATCTTTTTTCCGCTTTTGTTTTTTCTTTTGTCTTTCTTTTTTGTTGTAGCTATCTGCCATAAAGTGATTTGATGATTAGAAAATCCATATTTGCTTATTGTCAATCTCAAGCAGTTAGAATTTTCTATCTGAAGTTTTGAAAATAAGGAGGGCGCAAATGTAAGCTTAATTACTCATTATTAAGGAGTTATGCCCTATAAGCTAACTATACAACCTTCTAACAAAAATTGGCTCTAATTGGTTCCATTCTCTTGATTATCAGGAGGTTGTCTGTTTTTTATGCTATAAATTGGATGTTTCGGATGCCAATGAGTTGTTATGTATATCGACTACTATAAGGCTACATAGCTGCTAGATCTTAAGCGATACGAGGCGCTAGGGAAGTTGTCGGGCAGGTACAGTCCTGCCACCCTGATAGTGCAGATGTCTTTTTTACTGTAGCACACTTATCTACTCAGGAGGTCAAATAGGAAAGTGTGCATTGCAACGAGCACAATGAACTGGGCTATAAAAACAGAAAGTTTTCAGGTTATTTTTCTAAGTATTCTAAGTTATACGTAGCCACAAATAGAAACGGCTACCTGTATGTATTCCAATAAATTTGATGTATGCGGTGTACAGTTAGATTATCTTGCATATTCATTTACCGAGGTAGATAAAGAGATGACAGTTCAGTTATACGCCGTTATCTGAGGAGAAACTTAGTTGTGTTGACTCAGAATCTAAAAGCACTTTAATGATTAATAATGCGACCCCTATAAACATAATTGTGGATGACCAGAAACCAAAGTATTTTGGTTCCTCAGGAATATGTCTTTATCAAGCCGACACAAAATTGGTTGATGGAGAAATACAATCTAAGATCACATATACTTCAAAGGAATTGGTCCTAGGTAAAAGTTACTTTGATATAGCTACTTTTTTGGCTAACAAATTGTATCCGTCACCAAGGCGTAACGCAGTAGGGACATACACTGTTTATGGAAATCCTGATCACATTCCGCGTATAGTGGGCGGTACTGAGCGAGAGGGTTATTATAGCATAGTCGGCTACTTAGACCAAGAGGATATAAAGGCCTTCGTTGACTTTTATAATGAGAACAGGCTAGACAAACTGGAAGGCGTCCAAGCATATGCTGATAAACTCGAGAAGGAAGTTGTCCAGGAACTACAGGAGATTACAGGGTTGTCTTTTGTTAACGACATTCATTCCATTACATCTTTTATGCCTGCATTTTATTCTTCTTGTATTGATTCTAATGATAATGTGGTGATAATAGGTATGCCCTAAGACTTTAATAGCAAATCTGCTCACGATACTAGAGTAAATTCTGCCAAAGCAAAAGAGCTAAAGCCTACGCATCATTTTTTCTAGTTTTTTTAATGCGGTAGCGTTATGACCTGTTGGTTCATAGACAATATGACCCTGTTGATCCACGAGAAACATTCTCGGCAGACGCGAGACGCCTAGCTCACCGACGAGGTAGCCATATTCGTCGTGCAAAATTTTAAAATCCCACCCCATTTTTTCCGCTAAAGAAAATATTTTGGAATGATCAGTAGGTGTATCTATGGAGATGGCTATAAATTCTACGTCGTATGCGTCTGCCCAGTCGCAATACACTTTTTGTACGGCCCGCAATTCGCTGCGACAACTCCCACACCAGGTGGCCCAGACATTGACAAGATAGATTTTTCCCTGAGGCATATGTGTCGCCAAGAAAGATTTTTGTCCGTTTTCATCTTTGACGTGTATGTCCAAGGGTTCCTTTGTAGAGCCATGCACTGAAGAAAAGGGAAAAACTGTCTGAGCTGACAAAAACGTATTGCATAAAAGCAACGTTAGCATGACGAGTATTGTAGGCAGGTAGCGTATCACAGTAGCGTATTAATTTGACGTAAGAACTAGACCCATATAGTATGTTGTATGCAAGGTAACTTCTATCTTAGTCAGATAACAGGGTTGGTCCTTCATATGCAAACATTTAGGATATTGAATGCTTATACTGGACAATCCACGCAGCGTCTAGCACAATGCTATCTTATCTGTATGCCATCTTAGGCGCAGGCGACACGATAGCAAATAGACCTGTGCAAAACAGCTAACTCACTTGTTATCAGAGACTTATTGTACTATTATGGGGTTATAATGCGCGGTTTTTGCAGTTATATACAGACATTTCCGCTTCTTGGGCAAGTATGGTGGAACCAAAAGCCGTAAACTTGCATATCAATGATAAACGTCCATACTAGGTGATAGCTAAAAACATACTGACAAGCGATATACTACCTCTAAGACCCACAGATACTGCCGCTCAGGCGATGACAATGATGTCGATATATAGGGTAGGGGACTTGCCAGTGGTAGAGGATGATCGGCTACTAGGGATGGTCGGAGAGGATCAAGTCAACAGCGTCGATGTCAATTCTGAGATGTCCAGTTTTAGGCTTGGCCAATCCTATATCTACGCTTCGGACACGGAGCATATCTTCGAGATACTGGGCAAACTTGCTGAGAATCGCATATCTGTAATTCCGGTCTTGGATAATAATGAGCAATATCTTGGTATGATAACGCAAGAAGCTCTCTTGCAGTATTATGCCAATACATACTCCTTTAAGGAAGTGGGCAGTATTGTGGTGATTAAGGTGCTCAAGAATGAATATTCTCTTTCTGAGATGACCAGAGTTATAGAAATGGAAGGTGCCACTATTTTGGCGAGTTTTATTTCGACAGTTCCTGATTCTAATCATCTGCTCGTCACATTAAAAATCAATCAACACGAAATAAGTACTATTCTGGCTGCCCTAGAACGCTATGAATATGATATCCACGCTACCTTTGCTGAGGATGAATACACGAGTGATCTCAAGAGCAGGTATGATCTCCTGATGACCTATCTCAATGTCTAAGTTTTTTTGGTTGGTTTTTTTATTATTGAGCTTCTGCTATCAAGCAGATGCCCAAGCAGTAGTGATCCAAGAGCTTATAATTCTAGGTAATGAAAAGACCAAAAACAAAGTTATAGAAAGGGAGCTAGATCTCTTACCCGGTAGTACTTTGTTGCTTAAGGAAATAGAAGAGAGATTTTCTAGAAATAGGTTGCAACTACTCAGTACTGGTTTATTTAATCAAGTCCGTATCAATCTCAAAAATTATCAAGTAGAATCGGCTACGGCAGATATAGAAATCATACTGGAAGAAAACTGGTATCTCTTTCCGGTACCTATCTTTGAGCTCGCCGATAGAAATTTTACTGTCTGGGTCAAAGAGCAAGATGCCAAGCTAAGTCGTACAAATATTGGTTTTAGACTAGGTCACTATAATACGACGGGCAACCGTGACCCGTTGAGACTAAAAATCCATTTTGGATATACACGAAAGTATGAGCTAACATATGATTATCCCTATTGGTTAGTGGATAATAAATTGGGTATCGGAGGGAGTATTTTTTATTCTGAAAACAGAGAGATAGCCTATCAGACACTAGGCAATAAGACACAGTTTCATATGGAAGAAGATGAGCGCCGACTCTTATCTAGATTCCGTATCGGACCCCATCTCAAATATAGACCGACAATCAATCAGTATCACTCGTTGCGGTTGGAGTTTCATCACAATCAGATAGCACCAATAGTTGCCGAACAACTGAACAGTGATTATTTTTTGGATGGCCAGACAGATCTTAGATTTTTCTTCTTGGAGTATGACTTTAATTATGACAAGCGATTGTATAGCCAGTATCCGCAAGGAGGATATTTACTTTTTGGTAATGTAAAAAAAGAGGGCTTAGGATTTTATGAAGATTATGACAATCTCAGTGTAGAGTTGGGTTTTGAGATACACCATACCTTGACCAAGAATGTCATCCTAAGTACTAGAAATAAAGGAAAGACAAATCTCAATCGCGGCGTCGTCGCTTTTGCCAATAATACTGGTCTGGGTTGGACAAGAGATATCGTCAGCGGTTATGAGTTGTATGTTATGGATGGGACAGATTATTTCTTAACGATGAATGACCTTAAGTGGAAATTTATAGATCGAAATCTCAATACCGTTAAGTGGGTCCCTAAGCAATTTAGAAAGATGAATTTTATAGCGTTCTTACGTTTCAATGTGGATGCGGCGATCGTCAATGAGCGCACTTATGTCAGCACCAATACGTTAAACAATCGATGGATATATGGCGGTGGTCCAGCGCTGGATATCATCTTCTTTAACAATTTTCTGTTTAGCTTTGAGTATAGTTTTAATGATTTAGGGGAGAGTGGATTGTTCTTCCATAATACGATAGCATTTTAGACCAATGAAAGCACTGATATACGGACAGAAGTGGAAAACGGAGAATGACCCTTATATACAAGTCTTACTTGGTAAGTTGGATAAGGAGGGTGTGGAGTATGCTTTTTCTGAAAATATGGCAAAAGAAGCACCAAGACCTTACAGCCAGCCAGTTATTAAGACACAAGATGCACTGGAGCAATTTAACCCTGATGTCATTATTACTTTAGGGGGTGATGGCACGATACTCTCTGCGGTAACGCTTATTAGGGAGTTGGAGATTCCTATTTTGGGTATTAACCTGGGACGCTTAGGCTTTCTAGCCAGTATAGAACAACAAAGAATTAAGGAAGCGATAGATCTATTACTCGCGGGTAAGTATACCATAAGTGAGCGGGCGATGTTAGAGTTACTTTCTGAGCCCAATAACTTTGGAGAAGAAAATTATGCACTTAATGACTTTACTATTCTAAAGAGGGACAATAACTCGATGATTGTCTTGCATACTTATGTAGATGGTGAGTTTCTTAATTCTTACTGGGCGGATGGACTCATTGTCTCTACACCTACAGGATCTACTGGATATAACCTCTCTTGTGGAGGGCCGATTATCTTTCCTACTTCAGATAATTTTATACTGACACCCGTAGCACCACACAATCTTAATGTGAGACCCGTCCTGTTATCTAGTGATCACGAGTTGAGCTTTAAGATCGAGGGTCGTTCAGAGAACTATCTGTGTACGCTTGATAGTCGGCATACGACAGTGACCTCTGAGTATGATCTCAAGATTAGAAAAAATAAGTTTAGCACCAAGTTGATCAATCTCGATGGGGATAACTTTATGAGTACGATCAGGAGCAAGTTGCACTGGGGTCTGGATAAGAGAAACTAGGTGGGGTTAGATTCGTCTTAGCTATTCACTTTAGATTACGACCAGCGCTAGTATAGTAGATTCCGTATAATTATCACTAATAAACTTTTACGGCTCAATGCTATTTCTATAGTCTAAGCTGTGTTATCTCAACAGAATAAAGATGAAACATATATTATTTGGCGTTATGCTCTTAGTAACTATGAACGAAACAATAATGGCACAAGACAAATTGATATACATAGGTGATCCTATGTGCTCCTGGTGTTATGGCTTTGCGCCAGAGCTAGAGCAAATTGTAGAGCAGTATGAAGGGCAAGTGGATATAGAATTGGTGACAGGTGGACTGCGTCCTTACTTTGATAAGCCGATTAGTGAAATGAAGGACTTCTTATCTCATCACTGGGAGGATGTACACAAGGCAAGTGGGCAGCCCTTTAAGTATGGGATTCTAGATAGAGCAGATCTGGTATATGATACAGAGCCTTCGTGCAGAGCTGTCGTCGTTGTCAGAGCAATGGATCCAAAGAAAGAATTCGAATTTTTTAAGTTAGCGCAAGAGGCTTTCTATTACCACAACAGAGAAATGAATCGGGTAGAAACCTATGCGGAGATTGTCACTTCCTTAGGTATGGATAAGGATAAATTTACCCAGCTTTTTGAATCCGAAGAGTATAAAACGGCAGTAAAGAGAGATTTTGAGCGAGCGGGTACTTTGGGTGTGAGTGGTTTTCCGACAATGCTATTTTTCAAAGATGGAGAAGTACATATCTTATCACGAGGTTATACGCAAAAAGAAAAGATAAGCACAAAAGTAGATCAACTGATGCGTCAGTAGTCCATTATTACTGTAGATAAATTTAAAGTTGAGCTCAAATTGTTAGATTTGAAATCTCAACTATAGATATATGTCTGAAAACCAATTTGGAAACCAAGGCTGGACCCCAGATAGAATTAGTTCTTTAGAGGGAAAAACATATGTAATCACAGGAACCACTAGTGGTACAGGATATGAAGCAGCTAGAATATTACTTTCTAAGGGCGCTAGAGTTGTGATGCTCAATAGGAATGCCGAGAAAACCAAAAAGACGATTTCAGTATTAAGAAATGAAATCGGTCAAGATATAGATGTCTCCTTTATACAGATGGACTTAGGCGAGCAAGATTCAGTAAAGGCAGCGGCGGATGAAGTTCTGAAATCGATACCGCAAATCGATGCCCTGCTTTGCAATGCCGCTATTGCACAAGTGCCTAAGCGGGTATTGACGGTTGATGGTTGGGAAAGCCAAATGGGAGTCAATTATTTTGGACATTTTACGCTGCAGGCACTTTTATTTCCGCTCATTAGAAAGTCCAGTGGACGCATAGTTACCGTAGGCAGTATGGGTTATGATATGGGTCTTAAAACTATCAAGTTTGATGACATAAATTGGGATAAGGATTATACACCTAACAATGCATACAGTCAGAGCAAGTTGGCCCAGATTATGTCTATATATGAGTTGCAATCTAGACTTGAGGCCGCTGGAATACCTAACGTCAAGGCCTACGCTTGTCACCCAGGTTCCTCAAGGACATCATTGATTACTACAAGTGGTAGTTTTTTGATGAGAATGATATTTGGTTTAATGAAGTTATCGCCCTTGACTCAACCAGCAGAGAACGGTGCTTACCCACAACTGATGTGTGCTACGGAAAACAATCTAGACCAAAACGAATTTTATGGTCCTACAGGGAGAAGCAATTGGGTAGGTCCAGTCGGCGCACACCCATTAAAGCCACACGCCAAAGATAAGGCTGTCTCAAAAAGATTGTGGGAATTGTCTGAAGAAGAAACTAAGGTTAAGTGGGTATTTTAATTTTCAAAACTTAGTTGGATACTCTAAGAAAATATTTTGCATATGAACATCTTAAAATCAGCTAATGAGTGGATAAAGGGTGAGCTTTTTTCTACGCCGTTTTTTGTTCTATTTGGAATTGTGTTTCTGTTAGCCAGTTTAGGTTTTTGGCAACTAGGCAAAACAGAATTTGCAAGAGCTTACGTTATACCAACCTTAGTGGCCGGCACTTTACTTGTAATAATTGGACTCGGTTTGTTTTTTAATAACAAGTCAAGACAGAAAACTTTTCCCATCGAATATCAAAAAGATGCTGCTGCATTTGTAGAATCAGAAATTGCTAGAACGGAGGCCACCTTAAAAGAATATAGAAATGTTGTTTTTATGGCTATTCCTGTAATCATTATAATCTGTGCACTCATCATTCTCTTTGTTGACAAATCCATCTGGAGAGCCAGTGCGATAACAGCTATAGCGATATTGGTTATAATTTTGCTGATAGATGGGACAGCCTCTGCTCGAGTTCAAGACTACAACGAAAAATTAATTTCTATCCAAGAGAAATAAAATTAGACAACCACTAAAGTATTGCTGTACAATCATTCTGTCAGTATACAACAATCAGATATAGGCAGACGAAAAGTATCCCAGTAACAAAGAACCACATACACTTATCCATTATACCAGATGTATTAGCAAAGCGTTCTTCCCAAGTACTGTTATTGGAGATCCACTTAATCGCATAACTAGCTACAATACTAGCGAGCCCAATGAACACACTGCTAAGACTGGCAATCTGTGACATATGATCTGGAGTTTCAGCTATAAAGAATCTATATATTATTTCTATGATCCCTAATATGAATAAGAGATAGCCCAAGACTAAGTTTAACGTAGGACTTTTGAAAACGAACTTGGGATTAGACATAGCCGTCACAACCTTGACGTATCTGGGCCAGCTTTCGTAAGGGACTTGAGTAGACATAAAGAGTGTTTTATTTTAAAGATATAAATTCCCTTCTAACTGCTTGTTATACAACACCACCGTAAGCTATAATACCTAACTTTCATTTACTTTTATGCTATGGATAAACCCCCTTCTCAACCCAACAATCCCTTGCACGGCATCAAGTTAGCGGATATTATGGAGTATCTTGTTAAAGTCTATGGGTGGAGAGAACTAGGTCGTATCATCAAAATCCGTTGCTTTACCAATGATCCAAGTATCAAGTCCAGTTTGAAGTTTCTTAGGAAAACAGACTGGGCAAGAACCCAAGTGGAGGAGTTGTATCTGGATACGGTGAGTAAGGAATGACATTATACTAGATCGATAGGAAGACCTATGGAGAACACGCCACCCACCTAGTTATACATTGTTATCTAAAGCTTTAGTATAGAAAATCGTCCATCAGTAATAGTACCTTTATAGCATTTAATGACCACCTAAGGCTGCCCAGATTGAAAGTCCTTCTCATCACACCACCTTTTACTCAGCTGAGCACTCCTTATCCTGCCACAGCCTACATTAAGGGTTATCTCAACACGCTAGCTGTAGAGAGTGATCAGGTGGATCTCGGACTAGAGACGATCTTAGCTTTATTCTCCAAAGAGGGTTTAGGCAGAGTGTTTGGAGAGGTAGACAGAACAGCCCTATCGAGTGATAATAGCCAACGCATCTACGCCTTTCGGGATAAGTATATATCTACCATAGATGCTGTGATTGGCTTTCTTCAAGATCAGGATACAACTTTGGCCCACTTTATTTGTGAACGTAATTTTTTACCCGAAGCGAGTAAGTTTGATCAGCTCGAAGAATTAGACTGGGCTTTTGGGACGATGGGCATTAGAGATAAAGCCAGGCACTTGGCTACACTTTATCTAGAAGACTTGGGCGACTTCATATCAGAGGAGATAGACCCCCATTTTGGATTTAGTCGTTACGCGGAGCGGCTCAGTAGCTCAGCCAAAAGTTTTGATGATATTCATAGAGAAGTGGAGACACGATCTAGTTTAGTCATCCAACTGATGTTAGATATTCTTGAGAAAAAGATAAAAGAGGGACAGCCGCAATTGGTTTGTTTGTCGGTTCCTTTTCCTGGTAATCTTTACGCTGCACTGAAGGCTGGACAGTGGTTGAAAAAATATCGGCCACACGTCAAGGTGGCTATGGGTGGCGGCTACCCTAATACGGAATTGCGGTCTTTATCTGATTCGCGTATTTTTGATTATGTGGACTACATTACTCTAGATGATGGCGAGACACCTCTCAACAATCTCATAGAGCATCTAATAGGAGAACGAGAAGCTTTCTTATTGAAAAGAACTTTGGTCCGTACAGAAGGTAAGGTGGTTTACCATAATGGTAGTCTCCACGCAGATGTTCCTCAGGCGCAAGTAGGCACACCAGATTATACAGGTCTTCCACTTCGCCGATATCTATCCGTTATACAACTCACCAATCCTATGCACAGGATGTGGAGTGATGGCCGGTGGAACAAGTTAACGATGGCACATGGTTGCTATTGGGGCAAGTGTACTTTCTGTGACATCTCACTAGATTACATTAAAAATTATGAAGCGTCGTCTGCAGAGCTCATCGTCGATAGAATGGAGCAGTTGGTTCAGCAAACCCAAGAGCGAGGCTTCCACTTTGTCGATGAGGCCGCCCCGCCTGCATTGATGAAAGCGGTGGCCATAGAAATCCTAAAAAGGAAGCTGGTCGTTACCTGGTGGACCAACATTCGTTTTGAGAAAAGCTTCCATTATGACCTTTGTCGATTGTTGGCGGCTTCTGGTTGTGTAGCGGTCTCAGGAGGACTCGAAGTCGCCTCTGACCGATTGCTCGCGCTTATAGATAAAGGCGTAACGATAGAGCAGGTCACACAAGTCAATGATAACTTTACCCAAGCAGGCATAATGGTCCACGCCTATCTGATGTATGGATTTCCGACCCAGACAGAGCAGGAGACCATAGATTCTCTAGAAGTGGTCCGACAAATGTTTGAAGCGGGTGTGCTGCAGTCTGGATTCTGGCATCGCTTTGCTATGACGGCACATAGTCCTGTGGGTATGCAACCCGATATCTTTCAGGTAAGCGTCTCTGATCCAGAAGTAGGTTCTTTTGCCAATAATGATCTTGAGCACGAAGACCCTGAGGGTGGCAACCACCAACTGTTTTCTGCTGGACTAAAAAAGTCTTTGTATAATTATATGCACGGCGTAGGTTTAGATTTTGAATTACAAGAATGGTTTGATCATCAAGTACCGACCACTACACATCCTCCTGATCTTATCGAACAACACCTAGCTGCGCCGCGCCGAAGAGAAGTCCAGGCTAGGTCAAAAATTATGTGGATCGGTGGACCTGTAGGCATAACTCAACATAATGGAAAGACTGTATTGACGGTCTATGCCAAAGAAGAAGACGTGAGATTAGATATGATGGAGTCAGCAGCTCGTTGGTTGGAATTACTACTCAATACCACGTTGACGTCAGGGTATACCTGCACCTACAAAGAAATCCAAGACAACTATATAAGTGCGGAATTAGAGGATTTTACTTTATTCTGGTATGGTGCGGAGATGGAAACACTTAAAACTTTAGGGTTATTACAATTATAGCGCTATGGAATATACTTGTAGAATTTGTGGTCGACAACACACCATATACTTTGGAGTCAAAGGCGAAAATAGTTCAGAGCTAAGAAAGTTAACTCAAGCATCTACATCTGTTGTCCACTACGATAAAGAGAAGGGCATTTATTTTATAGACGATACACTAGTTGTCTTGCCTGCTGTCTTATTGATACCAACGGCTTACCATACACCATTGTGGTTTGTTACTTGGGTAGAGGTAGACCGATCGCTTTATACGACAATAGAGGAGGATCAGACAGTTATAGGGTGTAGAATGTTTGAGAATCTCCCACCTTATTATGACCAAGCCAAAGGATTGCGATGTTCTATCGAGCACCTTCCAGATGAAGACAATAAGCCGCTTATTACCATCTCAGAGGACAGCCCCCTCCGTACGGACCAACAAAAAGGTTTGTCTAAGGCTGCGCTTATACGCTTGATGGATGTGTTGCATCACGATAAGGCATATACAGGTAGGATAGGCCGTAATCTTGAGGACATTTATTTGGATCAGTTAGCGGCTAAGATAGAGTTGGATAGGTGATGTA
>CALFUU010000083.1 GCA_937929835.1 uncultured Saprospiraceae bacterium
ACTCAAGTAAGATTCAAAGCTGGTACCTGATGGAATAGTAAATGTTTCAGTAACCGTACTTCTGCTGACTACGCCTTCTATTTCTGTAACTGAAGCATCCTCTTTTAATAATAGATAGGATCTAGTATTATACTGTGCTTCCACATATTCTCCATTACCATTAGTTACTAATCTCTGCCTAGTATAAGTGTTGTAATGTGCAGGTATTTCAAGAGCGTATGGAAATTCTTGAAAAGAAATACATGGGACGAAACCAGTTATTTCCTGTTTTGCATCCAAAACCACCTCTATAGAGTCTTGATCCATAATAGATATTCTGGTGTGTCTATCTTTGGTGAGTACTTGTTCTGTGACAGTCTCAAAAGTCGCACCCCCTTTATTGTAGGCATCCTTGAAGAGGACCTGTTCATATAGCGTATCAAAAACCGCCGGTGTTACAACAAGTCTAGGGTGACTAGTAAAAAAGTCAACAGTAACAGAATTACAAACGGGACCTTCCTCCAATCGTAAATCATCATCACAGGATGAAAGTGAACAGAACGCAAGTAACAACAGGAAATGTCTCATCGTGATGGTTAATAAGCTCTTCGTAATGGTAAAGTAGAACATCTCAGCAAGCCTTCCATTTTGGCTGTCTCAGAATAGGGTATTTTTTCTAAGGTATATCCTTGCGCTTCGAGCTGTGCATTCACCTCACCAAACTCTTGCTCATTATCACCCGTCACGATAACTTCTGGTGAGATAGAAAATATATTACTATTCATATGATACATCTGCTGCGCATCAATCTTGATGGCATTGCGTTCTCCTCCAAAAAGATTCATCAACTCCTTAGCCTGATTCTTATCCTCAAAACCATCCTCAAATATGATACAACCATTGCCCCCGCCTATCGGCTGAAAAGCGCAGTCGAGATGTAAGCAGTTTTGCTTGGCATACTTGTCTGATTTATGAAGTGGCACAGGAATCACTTCGCGATTTGGAAATTTTGCTTGCAAGTAAACGATGGCCGCCTCATTGGTACGATTGCATCGCAGTCGCTCACTGCCTTTTGCCGGCTGACCTACAAATATCTTGTCATTACCTAGCATAACATCACCACCTTCTACTTTCACATAATTAGGCGGGAAGAAAACCTCTTGAGCTACTCTACTGACGATATCTCTAATCGCAAAAAATTCGGACTGCCGCTCAAGCGTTCCCATATTGGATTTGATAAAGATGTCATCTATAACAAAACCGATATCTCTAGTAAATACCTGATTGGTGCGGGGTAGCGTTTGCGGTTGGTAGACGCGGACATTGTGCTTAGCGAGGACGCGGGCAAAGTGGTCATTTTCTCTTCTTAAGTCAGCCTCTATCGGATAGGTGCCTTTCATCAGATGCTCACGAGACTTGGGATCGGTAATCATATCAGCCTCTGGCGCATAGTCGCCTTCCCATTTATCAGGATGCACAAAGTTAAGAAAAGGCGTTCCGAGATCTCGAGCAGTGCCTAAGATAACAGCTTCCAAGGGTGCCGTTTCATCCTTTACATTTATATCTATCAAACCATCTGTCATAGCACAAAAATAGTTCTTTTAAGAGGTGGGAAAGTCAATTATCTTATCTCTATTCAGAATACCCTTGGGATCAAAGGCCCGCTTTAGAGACTGCATAAGTGTAATTTCTTGTGGAGTTCTGCAAAGGTGTAAATAAGCCTTTTTGTGCAAGCCGATACCGTGTTCCGCAGATACAGAGCCACCAATGTTCTTTAATGGACTATATACGGCCTTATTAATCTGCTCTTTTAGCTCAAGAGACTCATTAACTTTATCGACTATAAGATGTATGTTGCCATCAGCAATATGGCCAAACACATAAACTTCACTGACCCCAATCACTGCCAATAATGCAGCTCTCATCTGCTCAAGCTGCTGTCCTATCAGATCTATCGGCAAGCTAATATCAAAGTGCTGACTATAGTCGGATTTAGAGATACAAGCGTGGACATCCTCCCTTATTTTCCAGAACCAGTTTAAGTCACTCTGTGAATCAGCCATAACAGCATCTTCTATCAAGTTTTGTTCTAGAGCCTGTCCCAACAAATCCTCTAAGCGTTCGCGATCAGCAAGGATGTCACTACCCATCGATTCTAACAATACATAGTAGGCATAGCCCTGAGGCAAGGGTGGCTTAGGGTCAGCGGGTGGTGTTGTACCTGCTGTGTAGAACTCCGTCCACATCAACTCGAAGCCACTTAAAGTGCCTGCAAGCCCAGCATCCATAAATTTGAGCAACTGTACAACCTGCGTATAATCATTAAGGCCTATGAGTGCAGAGTTGCGACTCTGAGGTTGCTCATATAGGCGTAACACTGCTTTGGTTACAATACCCAATGTTCCTTCTGATCCGATAAAATGTTGCTTCAAGTCATAACCAGAATTATCTTTTATCAGTTTTTTGAGAGAGGATACAATCGTCCCGTCCGATAAAACTGCCTCAAGTCCGAGAACCAAATTTCTAGTCATTCCATATCTAAATACCCTAAGCCCTCCGGCATTAGAAGCGATGATGCCGCCTAATTGAGCAGAGCCTTTAGCACCAAAGTTGAGGGGAAACATTAGACCTGACTCTCCTACTCTAGTATGTAAGTTTTCTAAGATCACCCCTGCCTCTACTGTTACAGTTCTACTTGTCGTATCCAACTCCGAAATCTGATTAAGTCTCTCCATAGAAATAACGATCTCATCACCGTTAGTTTCTGTACCACCGACGAGATTTGTACGACCACCGAATACCATAACAGGTTGATTATGCCGATAACAAATCTTCATTATTTCTGAAACTTCTAAGGTGCTCTTAGGCAACAAAAGAGCCTTGGCCTTGAGCGGTTGATCCATCGTCCAAATGTGATTGTAGGATTCGGCCAACCTACGCTCAGTGAGTACTCGATCTCCACCTAAAAGTTCTATTATTTCTGCAAGTATATTTTCCATTTATCTACTTAACCTTACAAATTCTTGTCTAATAATAAGCGTCGCAATCTGAAGCAATAAAAAGAGCCAAGCCCAAGCCCAACTCACCGCAAAGCCAACCACTAAAAAACATAGCACTAACCAAATCGGAAAGACAATAATAACCATTGCAATTTTTATAGAGCTAGTGAAAATTTTCTGACTGACCTTTGTCTTTAAAATCCATTGACATAGTAGGAGCACAGGAAAATTGAGAACACCAAACAATCGTCCTATCCAACCGAGTAACGGGTAAGCTTTGTCGGGTTGGGTTAGTCGTGTATCATTACGTCCTTGATGTAATTGTTCAGAATTAAGGTGCTCATTAGACCGTGAGAAAATAAACTTTTGTTGATTATAGTTTTCTTCTTCAGTTGGTATGATTAGCGTTTTTTGCATTGCTGCACTGACATCTTTAGTTATACTTCGCAATCCTTTTTGTGGATGATCTTCGTAGCGTTCGATATAGTCTTTAACAAAGATCGGTGTACCGTAGTTGATTATGAGCTTATTGCCAGAATTGAAATGGTCAAAATAGTTGAGACCTGTAGGGATTATGGTTATAGGTTCTTCCATTTGGGTTTGCGACTGCAGGGCAATTCTAGCCATTCCCTTAGTGAGTGGCCTGAGGTAGTAGTTGAGACCGTGATTGCCTTCAGGAAAAATGAGGAGACCTTGTTTCGCTTTTAATAATCTAGTACAATTATCAAAGATGTCATCATTTCTGGATAATGAGGAGTAGCCATCTCGAATCCTATAGATAGGCATCATCTTTAACGCATCCAAGAACCAATCAAAAGGTGGCTTAAAGACATCTGATCGTGTCATAAAGTAGGTCGGAAAGGGTGAGATAGCCCCTAGGATAACCGCATCCAAAAATGCATTCTGATGATTGACAGCATAGATGACTGGTCCTTCTTTGGGTAGGTGCTCTACTCCATTCTTCTCAGTCCCTCGAAAATACAAATGCACACCAAAGCGGGCTATGTATTTAAGGGTTAAGTATATAATCGACTTTAGTGTTTTCTCCATATATAGGCCAATGTAAAGCCAGATACCATATGCCATATGCCCCACCAAGCAGCAATGATGGCCATACCACCTAGTCCTTCAAAAAATGCAAAAATAATCAATAGTCCCAACCCAGAATTCTGAATACCAGTTTCTATAGCTAAGGCTTTGCGGTCATTGAAATCCTTACTGACTAGTGATCCCATTGTATAACCAGTTATCAGAGCCGTGGCATTATGGGCAAGGACATATAAAAATATCCCACCTATACAGGCCATAAATTGATCAAGGTTGGACATCAGGGCTCCCAATACAATCAACATAAATAAGACCATAGAAACTACCTCCAGTGGTCTAGCCATCTTCAAGGCCACCTTCGGAAATTTTGTCTTGATAGTTAATCCTAGCACGATAGGCACCAAGATAATCATACAAATAGTCCTAACAACCTCCAACCAATCCAAGCTTATCTCTCGCATAATGAGATGTGTCGGCTCATAGAGACTGCCGTAGAAACCAAAATTTAAAGGTGTCGTGATTACTGCCAGGAGACTGGTAATACTCGTCAGAGAAATTGAAAGTGCCACATTAGCCTTGGCCAAGGAAGAAATAAAATTGGAAATATTACCACCTGGGCAAGCAGCTACTAAAAACATACCCAAAGCAAGACTGGGTGCAGGCTCGAGCAACACGACCAACACATAAGTCAGTAAGGGCAGAAGTATAAGTTGACCAATCAGACCTGCGATAACTTTCCGAGGTGTCTTCAGTACTCCTTTGAATTTCTCAAAAGATAAATCTAGAGCGATTCCAAACATTATAAATGCCAAGGTGACATTCATAACAATAAGACTAGACTGATTAAAATTGAGTGCTATATCATCCACAAGCCATCGTAATGTACGACCAAGCTAAGAAGATATCAATCAACTAAGCGGAAACAAGTAAAAGGAATTCTATATCTGGTAGAAAACCCTACTTGACAACAGTAATCGTACCACTGAAAAACTGTGTCTCGAAAAACTCCTTTATCGTGATGGTATAGGCGTAGGCGCCTGGAGTCATATCGCGAACTTCCCAAGCTTGAGTAGGATCATTTACTGGAATGTCTCTTCTTGTATGCATAAGGCCTCCCCACCTATCGTAGATATCTATATCATACAGGACTTCTCCTGCCCAATCAACTGTCTGTACAAAAAACTTGTCATTGAGCTGGCCAAGAGCATTATTACTCACAACTGTAGGAAAATAATACTGATCAGGTATAGCTACAAAGTCAAGAAATACATCGCGGGTTGTAACACAATCTACATCTGTCACTAATTCTAGAGTATATAGCCCATCTATATTGTGGTTAACGGTAGGCGAAGGACAATCTGTACAATCCAAACCAAAAGGAGGAGACCAAGAAGCTTGAGCAAAGGGTCTATCTATGGATACTGGAATTCTGAAATCTTCAAAGGCCTCAACAAAAAGATATGAACTATCAAATTCTATTATGGGTAAGGTATCGAATTGTAAATTGATGAAATGAAATAGACTATCGCAATCAAATCTTAAGGATCTAGTGAAATCGACATATTCTCCTGGTATAGAATAATCTTGGCCCAAATAAGTAAAAACTTCACCTGGGCACAACACTGGATTGACAACTACATCTTGTGGTTCAGTGCTAAATCTAGTAACAATACGCGTATTGACAGAATCACAGCCTGTCTCAGAATAGGTTATCACCTGATCCATCATCACATCAGTGGTAATTGTATCCCCATACCAATCATACTGTTCACCAAAACAAAGTTCTAACTCAATATTCTCAGTAAGAATACTATCGTGCGGTGGATTATAATTGACAATAAGATCCATCGTGTCTATACACCCATTGGTATCCATTGATATTAAGGTCACTTGTTTGGAACCACGATCGTCAAACTCAAATACAGGATTCTGTAAATCTGATCTACCTTCATCATCAAAATCCCAATTCCACTCCACTACATCGGCTTGTGCTGCGAAGGTCCTATCGGTAAACTGTATAGGTCCAAGATAACACATAGCACTCGTGTCATACTCAAATTCAGTTCGCATTTCTGGCAATCGCTCTATTCTAAAAAAGGCTGTATCAGGACATTCAGAACCTTCATTGGCAATTAAAGTCCCAGTATAAAAGCCCAACTCAGGAAAATCAAAACTGAAGTTGCTTTGGGTTACATCAAATCTTGTAAAAATTATATCATCAAGAGAATCTCTTATCTCCCAAGTAAAATCCCTCAACTGTGCGCCAAAACTTTGATTTTCAAAAAAGACAGTGCTATCACCACAAGCTTTGATAACATTGACAAGTTGATTAGCACTATTGGCCGTTCCCACTTCTGTTCCATCTGCTTTGAGTGAGGCCGTAAGCTCCTTAGTACACTCCAATACATTAAATTGAAAATCCCTACTGACACTCCCTATTAATTCGCCATCCCTAAATTCTTCTATGCACATACCGAGAACAAACTGACCTTGTATATCTGGTATCCCAGTGATTAGCCCAGTAAATGGATTTATTGATACCACTGGATCTCCGCCCATCGGTATCTCCGTAGTATAGGGCGCACGGAAGACAACAGAATCATATGGTGGTGGACAACCATTTGGATTAGGTGCTGTACTCTCATCACAACCCGGTCCTCCACGACCACCTGCCGCAGAAGGCAAGCAAAAGCTGTATCTCAGAAAATCACCATCTATGTCCGATCCTGAAACATCTACATCTAATGGAAAACCAGCACAAACAAATATCGGTGGGTATTCTTCGAATACTGGACTACTGTTACCTAGCCGCTGGGCTGCTGAGCTTATAACCACATTAAAAGCAGCTCCAGTTGACTCTGGCGATATCAAATTAGAGATATTGTTATTACGACAACAACGTTGATAGACGACCATATAGTCAAACTCACTTACTTCCAGTGTAAGTCTAAAATCATAGAAGGTTGCCTGTACGCCAACATCATCAGGCTCTCTCCTACACGGATCGTCTATGACTGGAATCTGATCTACAGGACCAAAATCTAATCGGTCAGTGGTAAATATATGCTCCCAAGACCCATCCGATTGCTGTTGATACACACCGAATCTCGCATCATTATCAAACTGAGCACCACCAGATTCGGAATCTCTGTAAATATTGAAAATAATGTCATAGGTCACTAAAGTAGAATCCCCATTAAAGCTGACAAACTGGTAGGTAACGTCTCCTCCGACTATATGCCTAGCCTCGATAGTGGGCAAACAAAAGCAAACAATAACTAAGATGAGAGCAATTATCTGCTTCAGAGTTGAAGATTTCATAAATAGACAAGGATTCGTTTTGTACAACTATAGGTGCATTAAATATAATTGTTTATCCAATAGTTTAAAACTATACGGCTAATGATAACGCTATACGACTCTTTGCGACATTTCAAGAAGTGATTACAGATTGTCTTAAAATGGGGTTTTCATTGGTAGTTCGTATATTCGTATCCATACAGCAAATCAATATATTTAAACAGCACAGTGTTAGTATTTTACAAGTTAATTGTCATAAGTCTAATTCTCTGTAGTGGATGTAAAACACCCCAATTAGCCGATTCTTATGAATTGGAACAAATTAGATCAAATATGGAGGCACAACAGGCCGCTTGGAACAGTGGCTCGCTTGATGATTTTATGGCCTACTACTGGAAGAGTCCTGAGCTATCATTTATAGGGAGCAGAGGTATTACCAGAGGATGGCAGCAGACCTTAGACAACTACGTCAAAGCATATCCAGATAAAGCGACTATGGGACGATTGGCTTTTGAAGTACTAGAACTTAGAGCCTTGGGTAAGGAATCCGCCTATATGATTGGCAAATACACCTTGTATAGAGAAAAGGATCAACCTTCGGGATATTTTAATCTAATCTGGGAAAAGAAAAATGGTCAATGGGTTGTAACCTCTGATCATACTGGTGGATGAGAAAGTCTAGAACAAGATACTTACCCTTTGTCGATACAATAAGAACGTATCAGCGACCACATCTCAAAAATGATCTCTTGGCAGGGCTAACTGTCGGCACGATACTTATACCACAAGGTCTTGCCTATGCCTCTCTTGCGGGTGTACCGCCTATCTACGGTCTCTATGCTGGTCTAGTCCCACTTATCATCTATGCCTTGTATGCTAGTTCTACAAAACTTTCTGTAGGACCCGTCGCCGTAAGTGCTTTGCTTGTCTACTCAGGCGTTAGTAAATTGGCCACTCCAGGATCAGAACAATACATAAGCCTTGTGATAACCTTGGGATTACTCGTCGGTATCGTTCAGATAATCATAGGTATATGTCGATTTGGTTTTTTGGCCAATTTTCTCTCTCATCCAGTGATCTCAGGATTCACTTCTGCGGCCGCAATCATTATCGTCCTCTCACAACTCAAAGATGCCTTAGGTTTAGAGCTAGAACAATATGAGAGTACCCTCGCTAACTTTTGGGGCTTTCTAAAAAATATTGGAGACATCCATCTACCCACACTTGCCATTACGGTTCTTTCTATTGGCCTTGTTCTTACAGCTAAGAAGATAAGCACAAAAATACCTGGAGCACTGATTGCACTGGTATTGGCTACAGCTGTCAGCTATTTTTTTAATCTAGAAAGTTATGGCATAGAGATAATTCGAGAGGTGCCTGCTGGCTTGCCTACACCATCCATTCCCCGGCTAGATTGGGAAACTGTCAAAATATTGATGACAACAGTACTAGCGGTTACCATCATCGGCATAGTGGAGAGCATTGGTATAGCAAAAGCACTAGAATCAAAGCATAAGGACCACAATCTAGATCCCGACCAAGAATTATTGGCGTTAGGGCTGGCCAAAGTAGGCGGCGCTTTTTTCCAAGCGATTCCTACTTCAGGTAGCTTTTCTAGATCAGCCATAAATAGTAATACTGGAGGCAAAACCACCGTATCTTCTCTTGTCTCTGCACTGCTTGTCCTAGTAGCACTATTGTTTTTAACTACGACATTTTACCACTTGCCTAAAGCTGTACTGGCAGCTATAATTTTGCTCGCAGTCTTAAGTCTATTCGACTACAAGGAAGCTTTGTACTTATGGAAGACTAACAAAAGAGATCTGGCTTTGATGCTAGCAACTTTTATCCTCACTATAATTTTGGGTATAGAAGCAGGCGTGATGTCAGGCGTAGCCCTTTCCATAATGTTAGTTTTATACAAAAGTTCTAGACCTTATGTAGTTGAACTTGGTCAAGTAGAAGGCACTGAGTACTTTAAAGATCCCAAAAGATTTGCCTCCGCCAAACTTATTAAGCAGATTACAATTTTTAGATTTGATCATCAATTATATTTTGGCAATGCGGCCTTTTTTAAAGAACAACTCTACAATATCCTTGAAGGTAGTGAACGTGAAATAGAATATGTTCTCTTAGACGCCAGTCATATAAATGACATTGACAGTACAGGGATGCATATGCTCAAAGACCTTGTAAAAGATTTAGAATTACGGAGCATCGAATTACATATTTCTGGTGCCTCAGGACCTGTAAGAGATCGCTTATATGTATCTGGGTTGCTGAATGAAATAGACAAACACCACGTTAGCCTAACAGATGCAGTACTCTGGATACAAAAGAATGAATTGCAACATTCTGATAACTCAATTAATCCCTTACAAACGAATATCTCTTGAAGCAGCTCATTAAAATAAAAGAAGTTATTGGGGGCTCTTTAGGGAATTCCTCTCTTATCAAACTGCGTATGACTGGATTAAGATCTACTGCAGAAGAGAAACTTAAAGAGATAATCGTAAGACCAATTAAAATCAAAAAATCGGTTCGTCTTCAATTTACAATTAGATATCAAACCAATGACATCACCAAAAATTATAAAAAAGAAGAAGCCTTAGAATTACTGGATGAAAGAATGCAAAATGATTTCTACTTTCTTTCTGTAGTTACACTGGACAAAGTATACCAATTAGACTTAAAGAAAGATAGAATTACCTCATCAAAAAATCAGAACAATAAGCCACCTTCTTTGTCCCACAATAAAGAGAAGGTCACACTCCTGTCTGCAAAATCGACATTCTTCCATAAGCTCGGCATCACGAGCAAAGCAGGACATTTACTCAAAGGAAAGGAAGCAAAATTCCGACAGATAAATAAATTTGTTGAGATCCTAAAACCACATTTGCCAATAGCAATTAAGAACAAGACTTACAAAGTTGTAGATATGGGGTGTGGAAAAGGTTATCTCACTTTTGCACTTTATGACTATCTCACCAACACCCTTAAGCATCAAGTTGAAATGAAAGGTGTTGATCAACGAGAAGAACTTATGAATTCCTGTAATCTTATAAGTCAAGAGTCCAACTACAAAGGACTTAGCTTCGAACAAGGAAAAATAAATGCACACAGTGGTCAACTAGACATTCTTATTGCTCTACACGCATGTGATACGGCAACAGATGACGTACTCATCAAGGGCATATTATCGGAGGCTCAACTCATTGTTTGTTCGCCCTGCTGTCATAAGCAAGTTCGAAAATCTATGAAAATGCCTACAAGCTTATCAGGCATAAGTAATTATGGGATACTGCTAGAACGGCAAGCAGAGATTGTCACAGATAGTATCCGGACCTTAATATTAAATCACTATGGATATAAAACTAAAATCGTAGAATTTATATCAGGAGAACATACTCCAAAAAACCTTCTCATCATTGCAGAAAAGAAATACCCAATTTCTGTTGACAACAAATATCTTAATAGTATAAGAGAATTAAAGTCAACCTTTGGAGTCAAGGAACATTATATAGAAGGAATATTAAACAACGAATAGACTATGATAGACTGGAAAGTAGCCAAAGAGTATGAAGATATCACTTATAAGAAATCTAACGGTGTTGCCCGTATAGCATTCAATAGACCGGAGGTGCGAAACGCCTTTAGACCCAAAACTGTATTTGAACTATACGAAGCGTTTGTAGATGCCAGAGAAGATAGAAGCATAGGTGTTGTCTTACTATCAGGTGAAGGACCATCTCCCAAAGATGGTATATATGCCTTCTGTTCAGGAGGCGATCAACGAGTACGTGATAAAACAGGATATAAAGGTGAAGATGGTATTGCCAGATTGAATATTCTTGAAGTGCAGAGGCTTATCAGATTTATGAACAAGGCTGTTATCGCTGTAGTCCCAGGTTGGGCTGTCGGCGGAGGCCACAGTCTCCATGTAGTCTGTGACTTGACCTTGGCCAGCGAAGAGCACGCTATCTTCAAACAGACTGATGCAGATGTTGCCAGCTATGACGCAGGTTACGGATCAGCATATCTTGCAAGGCAGGTCGGACAAAAGCGGGCAAGAGAAATTTTCTTCCTAGGCAGGAATTATTCTGCGCAAGAGGCGTTTGACATGGGTATGATCAATGGCGTTGTCCCCCATGCAGAGTTAGAAGACACAGCTTATGAATGGGCTCAAGAGATCTTAGGTAAGAGTCCTATGTCCATCAAGATGCTCAAGTTTGCTTTCAATCTTATAGATGATGGCTTGGTGGGTCAACAGATATTTGCAGGAGAGGCTACGCGACTCGGCTATATGACAGAGGAGGCCAATGAGGGTAGAAATGCCTTT
>CALFUU010000084.1 GCA_937929835.1 uncultured Saprospiraceae bacterium
GTCTAACGTAAGGCTCATTTTAGTAGTCTCTGCCTTCTATTTTTTCTATTCCAAACTTGGTTGATAAATAGTTTTGCATTTACTAAACTTATTTCTTTCATATACATACTTTGTTTGTGGCCTAAACCATATCAAGTAAATAAGCCTCTCAGCCTCCTTAAAAGTTTCCTTTAGATGTACTATTTCAAAGTAATCGTGATCCCCAATAACTCATAATTACTGTCTCTAAGCCCTAATTCGTTTATATTTGTGGCCGATTCTATGCTGAAGGCACTACAATATCTCATACTTCTCATCCTAATAGGTAATGGCCTACAGCCGTACCTCATTGATAGAGGGTTGATAGATGGTCCAGTAGTAGAGTTGTCAGATAATAGTGAATGTCACTCTGAGGAATCCGATGAACAAGAAGAGGAAACTACCAAGGACTTTGTAGAGACCAATGATTCTAAGGTCCTAGAGCCTAAGCCTAATGATTTTGAGCTCAACAGTGGAATCGGCACTAATGATAGCAGCCAAGACACCTATGCTGTAACGCCAGTTGCACTAGATTGGGCTATAGATAAACATTTACAGTATAGTAAAATAGATGCCTCTCTCAGGCAACACGTCCACTTCTCTAAGAGGGCGATAGATGACCAAGCCTAAGGTCTTTCTACTCATTGACTGTAAATGATTTATAGTCAATCACTTATACATATTGACAATATTTGATATGTATCCCTTTTATAAGTTTGCGCAGAAAGGTATTTGACTATCTTTGCGGCGTTTTTCAACGAAAAATTTTAAATCTATATAATCGAAATGAAAGGATTAATTAAAATCTTCTTGGTATTGCTTGTCTTGGTTAGCCTTCTACAGGCTTTCTATATGATGCCAACACGAAAGGTAGAAGCAGACGCAGATGCCTTTGCTCAGCAATATGTGGAATCACACCCTCAGCAAGATGCTTATGAGGCAAGAAAAAGTGCGAGAGCCAACTACTTGGATTCACTCTCTAGTGAGGATATCTTTAGTATTCCAGGCATCGGCTCATTCAGCTACAACGAATTGAAGCAGAAGCAACTGGCACTGGGGTTAGACCTCAAGGGCGGGATGAGCTCTGTCCTACAAGTGGACCTCAAAGAAATGCTAGAAAATCTATCTAGAAATAGTAGAGATGAAGCTTTCAATAATGCACTTGCAGAAGCAGAGGCAGCACAAAGTGGTAGCCAATCTGACTTTATCAGTCTCTTCGGGCAAGCTTATAACAAGCAACCTAACAAGAAGAAATTGGCTTACATCTTCAGAAGAGATGGCTCATTAGAAGACAAGATCAACACGGAAACTTCTGATGGTGAAGTACTCAGAATATTAAGAGAGAAGGCTGATGAGACAGTAGGTCTGACCTTCAAGATGTTGAAAGAAAGAATCAATAAGCTAGGTGTAGCGCAACCCAATGTATCTCTAGATGAAGGTAGAGACCTTATCCTCGTAGAAATGCCAGGTATAGAAAATCCTGAAAGAGCTAGAGAGTTCTTGACAGCTGGTGCTGCACTGGAGTTTTGGGACACTTATAGATCTTCAGACTTGAACCTTCTAGGCTTGCTAGAGCAGGCTGATAGTCGATTGAAATCAGGTACAAATGAGGTTGCACAACCAGCAACCCAAATGACTTATGATACAATCTGGACACAAACTCTAGATTCTGATGGTAACTTGACAGGAGATTCGACTTCGCAAGTCATTGAGACACCCGTACAAAATAGCTCTTTCAACCAAGGTCCTCTATTGTCTTTATTGACTCTAAACAATGGACAAGGTGATATGGTCTGGGGACCCGTTGTTCTGGGTTTTGCAGAAAAGAACAAAAGAAAAGCCGTTATGGAAATGCTATCGCAACCCAATGTGGCGAGCTTATTTCCTGTAGATTCTAAGTTTATGTGGTCAAGAAAGCCATTTACAGATGAAGATGGCGAGACCACTTCTCACTATATGTTGTACATGATCAAAAAGCAAGTCGGTACAGAGAAGGCTCCTCTAGAGGGAGACGCTATCGTCGCATCAGATCACCAACCGGACCCTACGACAGGGGAGATGACAGTCAACCTTAGAATGAACAATGCAGGCGCTCAGAAGTGGGGAGAAATGACCACTAAGGCAGCCAATGATGGTAATAGAGAGGTAGCGATCTGTATAGATAATGAAGTCATCTCTGCACCAAGAGTGAACGGTCCTATACCAGGTGGTAACACGCAGATTACAGGAAACTTTACAGTACAAGAGGCAGCAGATTTTTCTTCACTCTTAGAGATCGGAAAGTTGCCAGCTGGTGTAAAGACTATCCAAGAGTCTACAGTAGGCCCATCACTGGGTAAGAAAAATATCAACAGTTCATTGACGGCCTTAGCGGTTGGATTTGGATTGATTCTCCTCTTTATGGTCTTTTACTATGCGGGTGGAGGTTTTATATCTATTCTCGCTTTGTTGCTCAATATGTTTTTCATATTCGGTGCTCTAGCTTCATTCGGAACAGTATTGACACTTCCTGGTATTGCTGGTATCGTATTGACCATCGGTATGGCAGTAGATGCCAACGTTATCATCTTCGAGAGAATCAGAGAGGAACTCAGAGCAGGGAAGAGTGTCCTAGCTTCTATCAATGATGGATTCAGACATTCCTATTCCGCTATAATAGATGCCAACGTGACGACCTTATTGGTTGCTTTTGTATTGGCTTACTTTGGTCTCGGTCCGATCAAGGGCTTTGCAGTCGTCTTGATCATCGGTGTGCTTTCATCTTTATTTACAGCCGTACTTGTGGGAAGAATGCTTATCGATTGGTGGACTAAAGGGAATAGAAATCTTAATTTCTGGACAGGCGCTTCTAAAAATGCTTTTGCCAACCTTAAAATAGATTGGTTAGGAAAGAGAACTATCGCTTGGATTATGTCAGGTGTTATTATCCTAGCTGGTCTCGCTTCTATGTTTACTAGAGGTTTTGACCTCGGTGTAGATTTCAAAGGTGGATACTCTTACAATGTAGAATTTCCAGTGGGCAGTAATGTCACAAAGCAATCATTAGAAGAAGGATTGACAGCTGTATTTGATAATAAGAAGCCAGTTGTGAAAGCAGTCAATACGCAGAATACTTTCAATATCGTTACCGATTATCTTGTGAATGATAATTCTGAAGGTGCAGCAGATAAAGTTATTGCTAAGCTCCATGAAGGTGTCGCATCAGTAACCGGTTCTAATGTAACTTTTGATAAGTTCAAGTTGACAGATGCAGAAGGTGTAGCGCACGTCGTCAGTTCTAGTAAAGTAGGACCAACGATAGCGGATGATATCAAGACCAGTTCATTCTATGCAGGGATCTTTGCCTTGTTATTGATCTTCTTATACATCTTCATCAGATTTAACAAGTGGCAATTTAGTTTGGGTGCCGTTGCAGCCCTATTCCATGATACATTGGTTGTATTATCTGTATTCTCATTGTTGCACGGTGTCTTACCTTTCTCTTTGGAGATTGATCAGGCTTTTATCGCAGCGATACTGACGGTAATCGGTTACTCCATAAATGATACCGTGGTCCTATTTGATAGAATCAGAGAGTTCTTGGGTATCTACCCGAAGAAGGATACAGACGCTATCTTGAATATGGCCATCAACAGTACGTTCTCTAGAACAATTATCACGTCAATCACGACCCTTATAATGATCACCCCACTATTCATTTTTGGAGGTGGTAGTATCAAGGGATTTGCTTTTGCCTTGATCGTTGGTATTATAGTGGGTACGTACTCATCTATATTCATTGCGACACCTATCGTGAAGCAATTGTCTACAGATCTTAAGCCTAAGAAAATAGAATCTAAAAAGAGTTTCTCCAAAGCTGCAAAAGCGGCGAAGTAAGTTACAGCTTACATAGAGCTCTATAAGAAAATAAAAAGCCCCTTTGCCAGTAATGGTGAAGGGGCTTTCATTTAGTGCATAGTTGTTATAGTGCATAGTTTTTTAGTGCAGAGTGCATAGTTAGGCATCGCTCAGAGGCTCCTCTCCATTAAGTCTTTAAGAGTGTAATCCTTTAATCCTCAAATCCTATAAATTCCAATTCTGACAAATGTATCCAGACATTAGGCTTTGTCATTATGGACAAGAGAGGAGGATTTTAACGGAAGAGACGAACAGATATGTGTAAATTGGGAGGGTATATATGAATTGTAAGACATACTTGATATTAGTGGTGCTTGTTGGAGCCTTTGGTTGTAAGATTACACAAGCTATCAAAAACGGTCAGATGGCCTACGACCTAAAGCAATACGCTGTAGCTATCCCAATGTTAGAAAAAGAGTATACTGATGCAGATAGCAAAGCAGATAAAGGGCAGAAGGCTAAGCTCTTAGGAGACTGTTATGATTATAAGATGGATTATCTTGAGTCTTCTAGATGGTATGAGAAAGCCGCCAAACATTATGTCAATGTGATGCCAAAACTGGCTTCTGCTTATAAGAAAAGTGAGCAATACGCTAAGGCTCGAGACAAATACCAAGCACTGTGTAAATCTACAGGGGAGCGGAAGTGGTGCATCGAGGCTGCGCTCTGCGAAAGGGCTCTAGAGGAGCCTACAAATACCCAAGTACAAATGTCCACCTTTGCAGCCAATTCTCCTTATGCTGAGTATGGTCCTGTTTTCTATGGTGAGGACTTTTTGGTATTTACGTCGGACAGAGAAGAGAGTTTGGGGGATGAGGTTTATAACTGGACAGGCAATGCTTTTTCAGATCTCTATGTGCTCAATCTCAAGGGGCAAAAAGTCAACAACTTTGATGCTATCATCAATTCTGCCGCCAATGAAGGAACAGCTTGCTTTAGTCAAGACCTTAATGAAATTTTCTTTACTCGGTGTGAATCTATAAATCTTCGAGATCAGTACTGTCGACTATATTTCTCTCAGCGCCCCAATGGTTTCTGGATGGAGCCGGAGCCTCTTATGTTCTTTGATGAACGAACCAATGTTGCGCATGCGACTCTGGTAGAAAATGATAGTGTATTGATTTTTTCTGCAGCGCCATATAATAGCGATGGGACTTATGATCTATATTACTCTGAGAGAGTAGAGGGTGGGTGGAGCGCTCCTGATTTGATGCCGACTAGAATCAACTCAGCTGGCAACGAAAAATTTGCTTCCAGCTATGGAGATACTTTGTTCTTTGCTTCTGATGGTCTGCCGGGCTATGGAGGTTACGATATCTTTAAGACCTATCTTGGGGCGCAGGGTTGGACCAATCCTGAGAATATGGGTCGACCGATAAATTCTGGTGCGGATGATTTTAGTCTTGCCGTCGATGTCGCTGGGACACGAGCTGCCGATATTGCACTCCAAGGTTATCTTTCCTCCTCTCGAAACATAGGTACAGGTGATGATATCTTTTTCTTTTCCATAGCTCAAGCTGATCAAGATTCTACCGACAATCCACAAAAAGAAACACCCACCGAAGAAAAAAAGAAAAAGTCCAAAATATTTATCGCAGTACGTGTAGTAGAACTGATCCACGAAGATAACGACCCCAATAAGCCCATCACAGATCGCCTACCACTGCCAGGCGCGAAGATTGTGATGAATAGAAAAGCGAGGGATGTGGACGTCAAGACAGATAAGAAAGGCTTTTTCATTAGAGAACTAAGCAAGGGAGAATCGCTAGTGTTCACAGCATCTAAGCCAGGATATCTCTCTATGGAACTCCTTGTCAATGCCCCCTCGGAGCCTAGGCAGGACACGACCATTAATGTAGAATTGTCACTCGATAAGATCGTCTATGACAAAGAGATCGTATTAGAGAATATCTACTACGATTATGATAAGTGGGATATAAGAGAAGATGCACGACCTTCCCTTGATTCTCTAGGAAAAATACTAGCACTTAATCCTGAGATATTTATTCAGCTCGGCTCTCATACAGATTGTCAAGGCCCAGAAGAGTATAATGAAGTCTTATCTCAGAAGAGAGCAGCTAGTGCTAAAGACTATCTCGTAAGTCAAGGAGTCGCTCTAACGAGAATTGCAAGTATAGGATATGGAGAGAGTTCTCCCATTGATAAGTGCACTTGCGACGACTGTAGCGAAGATCAACACCAACTCAACAGGAGAACCAGTTTTAAAATTGTCAAGGAAAGGTAATTATCCTACCCTTGGTTATCCTCTTCTTTTGCTTTTGGTACGTCGACTTTTACGATAACGAGATTATCGTTTCTCAGAAATTTCACTTCTATGATGTGCTCTTGACCATTGATAAAATCTGACATCGGTAAGATGACTAGGTTAGAACCCACAACATCATACGATGTTTTTTTGCTATCAGCATCCATAAGTCTTAGCGACTTGATGGCTTTTTCTGATCTGATAAGGATTTGATTTCTGCGTGCTTTGTGATCTACAGAGAAGTCAAACTCAAGTTCTTCACTGTTGATAATTTCTATAGTTACTTTATCGACAGGAGTACTTGTAAGACTTAAGTTGATAAGACCCATCATAAAACTGATGGTGAGAAAGATAATAGACTGCATAATGGATGTATTTATGAGCCTTGTAGGACAAAAATCAGTCCAAGGTGGAGCTAGTCCATAAACTTGTATCCGACACCTCTGATGGACTTGATATGCTGAGGAGACTTGATGTCATCTTCAAAGTACTTTCTGAGGATAGAGATAAAGTTATCTACAGTGCGGGTGGTCGGGAAGACATCATAACCCCAGACATTCTTAAGAATATCTTGTCTGGAGACAACTTCATTTTTCTTACTGATGAGGTATTTCATAATGAGACATTCCTTGACACTGAGATCAAAATCCTCATCTCCATTGGAGGCCGTTTGCTTCTTGAAATCTATGGAATTATGGCCAAATGTATAGGTGTCCACATCTTCTGGCGACTGGACTTGAGCGCGATTCAGCAATTTCTGCATGCGCAGGATCAGTTCCTCGATTTCAAAGGGTTTGGTCAAGTAATCATCGGCACCGTGCTTGAGCCCATTGATACGATCTGAGGAGGTGTCCTTGGCGGAGGTGATGATGATGGGTAAGGTACTGTTCTTCACTCGGATGGCCTCTAGCACTTTTATACCACTGACCTTAGGTAGCATCAGGTCTAAGACAGCAATATCATAGTAGGCAGACTCAAACATGCGAATGGCTTCCTTCCCATTTTGTGCTTGATCGACTTCGTAGCCTTCCAGCTCTAGATTCATCTTGATCAAAAGTCTAAGGCTCTTTTCATCTTCTATCAACAGGACTCTCTTCATATTAGATGGCGATATTAGTCGGAAGGCTGATTGTAAATACTGCACCAGAGGGTTGGTTATCTGTAATCTTTACTTTCCCTTTATGGGCTTTGACGATAGATTGTACTATCCACAGACCAAGCCCAGTCCCTGGAGAATCTCTGGTCTCTTCATTACCTATCCTATAGAATTTTTCCCAGATGCGCTTCTTTTCATTATCAGGTATAGATCGACCTTGATTGGCTATTGAGATTTGGCACAGACCATTATCTTCATTAAGCTGTACGACAATAGGCGAGAGCTCTGGAGAATACTTGATAGCATTGTGTAGTAGATTGTCGATCACCTTGGTCATCGCTTCTACATCTATGGCTGAGCTGAGGTAGGCGCCTTGCAGCACTATTTCTTTTTCTGGATAGAGATTTTGGTGTCTTTTGATACGTTCTGAAATTAGTGCTTTTAAGTCTGTTGCCTCAGGATTGTAATTGTAGACTTGTTCTATCTGAGCGGCCGCAAGAATGTTATCTACTTGCGATTCTAATCTGAGGCTTTCTTCAGTACATGTGGCCATTAGTTGATGGCGTTGACTGTCCGACAGATCTGAGCGCTGGAGGGTTTTGTTGGCCAGCTTGAGCGAGGCGATAGGTGTCTTGAGCTCATGTGTTACGGAGAGTAGAAAGCTGTTCAGTTTTTTGTTGGTTTTTATTTCAGAACTATAGGCTCGACTGATGAGTACCAGGCCAATAAATATTGATAACCCGAACACTACGCCTTCTCCAAGAATCATCTTCTTCTGTTTCGCATACTGTTTGGTGATCTTATCTATATCTCTGGATGCATCAAATACGGCCAGTTCTTTTTGTAATTGGAAGTTTTGATGATTTTTTCGGTACAGAAGAATAGCCCACCAAGTGAAAGCCATTACCAGGTAGGTTATGACCAAGATATGTAGGAGCCGAAATCTGCCCATACTAACCCATTACTTTGTCGAGTGCGGCAGTCATTATTTTGACGGCCTTATCCAAGTCTTTATAACTGTGTGCAGCGGATACAAATCCTACCTCATAACCAGAGGGACCGAGATAGATGCCGTTCTCCAATAGTATGGAATGCAACATATTAAACTTAGACATCGATTCTGAGGCTATCTCATCAGAACGCTGTATCCGCTTGTCACTAAAGGCTAACCAAAATATGGAGCCAATCGTCTGGATATTGAATGTGTACCCTTTTTTATTGGTATGCTTCAAGATTTTATGGACAAAGTACTTGGTTTTCTTTTCTTGCTTTTCATAGAAGCCAGGCTTGATAAGTGTCTTGATCATAGCGACGCCTGCAGAGAGAGCAATGGGATTAGCAGAGAGTGTGCCTGCTTGATAGACATTGCCTTCTGGTGCTATATGCTTCATGATTTTAGCCTTACCACCAAAGGCACCTACAGGCATCCCACCGCCAATGATCTTACCGTAAGTAATGAGATCGGGCTTGATGCCATAATATCCTGCAGCGCCATGCAGTCCTACTCTAAATCCAGAGATAACCTCATCATAAATCATAAGTACCCCATATTGCTTACAGAGTTTGCTAAGTGCTTTGAGGTACTTTTTGTCCTGTAGGAGCAGGCCGTTGTTTGCTGGTACGGGTTCGATAATAACTGCAGCTATATCCTTATGCTTCTTGAGGGTCTTCTCTACTGCTGGGAGGTCATTGAGTGGGAGTACTAGTGTTTCTTTGGCCAGAGAGTCTGGAATACCTGCTGAAGTCGATACACCAAAAGTCGCCAATCCAGAACCGGCCTTGACCAGCAAAGAATCTACGTGCCCGTGATAACAACCATCAAACTTGATGAGCTTGGACTTTCCAGTATAACCTCTCGCTAGCCTTATCGCTGACATCACGGCCTCCGTACCTGAGCTTACAAATCTTATCTTATCGAGATACTTATTGCCCTTGAGGATGAGCTTACCGATTTCATTGCCTATAGGAGTGGGTGTGCCAAAGGAGGTGCCATTCTGAAGGGTCTTTGTAACCGACTTTCTTATGGAAGCATTGTTATGGCCGAGAATGAGTGGTCCCCAGCTACAGCAGAAGTCTAAATACTTGTTGCCATCAACGTCCCATATGTGAGCGCCTTCACCTTTGATGATAAATAAAGGCGTGCCACCCACAGACTTAAAAGCCCGAACTGGAGAGTGAACACCGCCAGGAAACATCGTTTTGGCTTCGGCAAATAACTTTTGGGATTTTTTTCTTTTCAGTTTCATAAAATCTGAGGCTATATTTATAAATGCGAATATCTTACTAAAACAGAGTATTCTAGGGCGAATACCCTAACTAATTCAATAAAGAACATATTAGTAAGAGTTGTAATAAGTCTTACCTTTATTACCTACTAAACAACAGATTGTGGATATAGATGTTGCCAGAGCCATAGAAGAAGTACTAGATCAGCGTAAAGCTGTTAACATTCAGGGCTTAGGGTCTTTGATTCTAGAGGATACACCTGCTGCTATGAGTGCAGATACACTTAAGATCGAGCCGCCATCTACCAAGTTGAGGTTCTATGAGACCAAGACCAAGAATGGGCCTCTACGGAAGCACCTGATGTATAGATATGATCTAAATAAGGAGGCAGCACAAAAAGTCATCAAAAAGTATAGCCAATCTATAGTCAACACCCTATTGAATTACAATGAAGTCAGTATCAAAGGTGTGGCTAAGATCAAAAAGGTAGATTCTGGTTATAAGCTCAAGCCCAAAAAATCGTTTATCAATAAGTATTTTGGTGGTCTTCCAGTTATTGATCTCCCTAAGCCCGTAGAATTGGCACCAGAGAAAACTGCCATTGTAAAGCCCTTGGCGAGTAAGGCCAGTGTAAGTGGGGTAGCTGCTTCTACGGACAGCAGTATGTCTGATAGCACAAAACCAAAAGGAGCACCCTCATTGTCATCATTTGCTGAAAAGGTAGCAGCTAGTAACAAGATGCAGCAGACGGAAGTTGACAAGAAAATAGGAGAGAAGACCGCACCGAAATCAGAAACTAAGCCAACCTCTAAATTAGAGCCCGCAAAGTTTGAGCTCTCCAAGTCCCAACCCAAGCCCACAAAGAACCACATCTCGTCGCCTAGCTCCCCAGCTACGACGCCGTCTAAAGCTGAGTTGAGTCAAAAAGTAGAACCAACTCCAAGCAAATACATCAGGCACCCCGCAAAGCATGCGGTTACAAATAAGCCTATCGATAATACAACGCCGTCTGTCTCTTCCAAAATTGAGACTACTGCGATACCGAAGGTTGATAAGCCAACCTTATCGACATCTCAAGTGACGACGCCAAAACCCGTGACTCCCCCGAAGCCAGCCTCTGTCAAAGAGAAACCTTCTACATCTGTGACAGCTGCATCGCCCAAGCCATCAGCAGAAAAACCAGCTCGCAAAGCTTCCACTCAGGATAAATCGATATCTTCAGTATCTAAACCAGCAGCTTTGACACTCAACGAAAAACTAGCACTAGCAGCAGATAGTAGTACCAAAAAAACTACTCAGACAACTTCTGCTGGGGTAGCTAAGACCACGGCAGAAATTAAGGAGAAATACAACCTCAAGACACCGACAACACAAACTGGCCCGGCCACAACACCTCCCGTCTTCCAAGACGAAGGTTTTGGGTGTAGAGGCCCTTTACTCGGATTGTTAGCATTTCTACTTTTGTTTTTTCTGATCTACAAAGGATGCAATCTAATTTCGTCCAAGAGCAGCGAAACATCAGCAGTGACGGAGAAAGAAATGACTGACCAGAGTGCATCCGAAGTTGGAGGAACCATAATGAGTGGAGATCAAGACCCAGACTCAAGTGACGATGGCAGTAGCGGAGCATCGGCGGATAGACCCACTTCTTGTGTGATTATTACAGGTGTATTTTCTCGAACTCGAAATATCAAGAAGATGGAAAATCTACTGCAGTCACGCGGCTATCAAGTGTATATGGAAGACTACGGCCCTTATACGAGAGTCGGCTTAGAGTTTGATTGT
>CALFUU010000085.1 GCA_937929835.1 uncultured Saprospiraceae bacterium
GGATGAGAACGGTTGTGTCACCTGCCTTGATCTAGATGGAGATGCAGATTGTGCCATAACAGTATCCAGTGGCAACGGGCTGACCGGTAGTATCCCGTCAAAAATCGGACAACTTGATAGTTTGAAAATCTTGTGCCTTGGTAATAATCGGATCACAGGAAGTATCCCATCTACACTATATGACCTGAAGGGAATAGAATTTATAGATCTATTTGGAAATGAAATAATAGGCCCTCTCCCTGCTAATCTAGGCAATGCCACCAATCTCCAAATACTGTCACTAGCAGGAAATAACCTCATCGGACCGATACCTGCCTCGATAGGCCAGCTCAAAAACTTACAAGAGCTGTATCTCAGTAACAACAACCTGATAGGACCCCTACCGAGTAGTATAGGAGGTGCTACGAATCTGAGACGAGTAAGACTTAATAATAATGAAATAGACGGCCCTATTCCTCCTGAGATAGGAGATCTGAGCGAGCTGGTAATACTCAATATTGCACAGAATTATATGAGTGGACCGATACCAGCAGAGATGGGGCAACTTAATAACTTGATGGGGCTCTTCCTCGATTATAATAGATTAGAATCTGACTTTCCAGTAGAATTGGGCAATTGCTTGTCACTAGTACAGCTAAGATTATCCCATAACAACATCAGCGGAGAATTACCTCTATCGTTAGGAAACCTAAGCTTTCTCGAACAATTTATCGTCAATGATAACCTATTGGAGGGGTGCATCCCGCCTGCAATCGGGCAATGCGTCAGATTAACTGATCTTAGACTTGATCAAAATAATCTCAGTTGCGGGCTGCCAGATGAGATGGGCAACTTGGTCAACTTACGCATAGCTAATTTCAGTAACAACCAATTGAGAGATGGGTTACCGATCAGTATCCAAAACTTAATAACCTTACAAGAACTGGATGTCTCCAATAATAACTTATCGGAGCCTATACCTGCAGAAATCACAAAAATGTCCTCGCTCAAAATGCTAAGAGCCCAAGACAATAGGATTATCGGTCCCTTACCTGCTGGTCTTGATGCTTTAGAAAGAGTCATAGAAGTCAACTTAGCCAATAATAAGATAGACGGCACCATACCTTTAAGTTATGGGCAAACCATTGGCTTGGAGAAACTTTATCTCAACAACAATAGATTATCGGGCTGCTTTCCAGAGACACTCAGTGACGATTGTGATAAAGACTACAACTTTACAGATAATCCAATGCTGCCTTGGGAAGGAGATCATACGCAACTATGTGCAGGTAACGATCAGATAGAGGCGCCCTGCTCCTCTGACCCGACTATACAAAATGAAACCATACAAGATGATTGTAGCTGTAGTCGATTTATCTGCACACCCGTCAATATTATACAAGATGCTTTTCTCTGCCTACACGAATCTATAAATATCAATGGCCAAGAATACGAGGCAACTGGACAAGTAGTCGAGACTCTAGAAACAAGTATGGGCTGCGACTCCATCGTTACCTACAACATCTTCAGAATGGATCTTTCTATACAAACAGAAAATGCACAGTGCGCAGATGATGAAACTGGATCAGCAGATATCACCACAAGTCTCAATGGCAGCTTTGATTATAGTATTAGAAATGAAATGGGAGAAGAAATCTTCTCGGGAGTTGACAAATCTACGCTACCCTCTCTGAGACAAATATTATCCCCTGGGAGATACCAACTTACTGTTAGAGAAACCAATATGCAATGTGTGATAGATACCTCATTTGTCATTGTGGCAGATCATATGGCTGCAGAGGTTACCTACATACAAGGTATACAATGCGATGATCAATCTTACGAAATAAACGGTGCTTCGTACGATCAGAATAATTTATCTGGAACTGAGATTCTAAAAACTATCAATGGATGTGATAGTACCGTTGTCATAGATCTCATCTATCTATCACCAGTAACTACAAAAACAGATGCTATATGCGAAAATGAAGCTTCAGGAGCGATAGAAGGGTTATTATCCGATGGCGCAGAATACGTTTGTGTTATCACAGATGCTTCCAACGCCATAGTCTATAATGAGACATTAACTGGGGAGTTTAACACTGGTCAAAATTTAATGGCGGGTGACTACTATATAGCTATGACCACGACGGATAATGGTTGTGTCTACACGACCCAATTAAAACTAGAGGCGCAGCATTCTACCCCAGAACCAGTGCTACTTATCCAAGAAATCTGTGAAGGGGAAGAAATCGAAATGTTTGGCACCATCTACAATCAGCAAAATCTATTGGGTACTGCCATAATACCCTCAGTCTATGGCTGTGATAGCACGATTAATATAGAATTAGAATTCTTTGATGAAATCTTGGCTTACGATGACAGCGTCAATGTAGAATCTAACCTTATCAATATTAATGTCTTAGAAAATGATGAATATGATACTGCGGCAGAACTAACACTTACCATAATTGATACTACCCATATAACCTCTGTAGAAGTTGATGGATCGTATCTTAATGTGGAAATAGCCTCATCTTATTCTGGTCTATCCTATATAGAATATGAAATCTGTAATACTTCTTGTGATGAGATTTGCTCTAGAGCTAGGCTGACCCTCATAAGTGCTACGGATGCCTATCAGACCGGAGTAATCACACCCAATGGTGATGGATACAATGAAGTGATGATTGTCTCCGGATACGAAGCCTATGAAGTCATAGAAAGAGCGAGTATCAATATCGTCAATAGATGGGGTCAAACCGTCTACAGTGCTGACGAATATAAAAATGACTGGTCAGGTAACCTTAATGGTGACAGCAGCTCTCCGCTTCCAGAGGGTGTCTACTATTATCATCTTACTTACAGAAATGGCGCATCCAAACTAGGGAGTGTGTCCATTATACGATAGATAAAAAAAACAGTGACATAAAGCTGTCAGACTTTATAACTTATGATAGGAGTTGTAAGGTTTACTAGCCCTTGGCACTCTTTTAGAACTGATACGAATGAGAAAATACCCAATTGATTAGAATTACTTTCATATTGCTTTTGTGCTTTGCTGGTTACCCTATTTTAGGTCAGCAGCTACCTCTTTTTACCCAGTATGCGGAATACAAAGGCCTTATAGATCCTTCGTTCATACCTTATGAAATGTATACCGAGGATTATAAAGTGGCAACAGGTCTAGCGTATCGAGACCAATGGGTACAGATTCCAGATAGGCCTAGGACTGCAGTCTTTAGATATGAAGGTATCACTGACAAAAAGAATGGCGTCAACATCATCTATGGAGGATATTTTCTTCACGATGATATAGGGATATTTGCGTCTAGTGAAATCAAAGGGCGCATCGCCAGCAGCATTACGTTGAAAAAAACAAGATATACTAAAACGCTTCTTACCGCTGGAGTCAATTTAGGATTAGGTCTCTATCAAGTCAATCTTGCCAATGCACCTTATATCGAAGAAGATCCAGAATTATTCAGAGACAACTCGACAGAAGTAGCGCCAGATGCTGGACTTGGCATTTCGCTATATAATACGTTGAGAAATGCGGATTACTTCCAGATAGGCTTCTCTATGCCTCAAATAATCAACTTAGATCATATTCACTCTAGTGACACAAAAGAGTTTGATCTGAGGAGAGTCCCACATTATTACATATCAGGGAGCTACTACAAGATGCTCAAGGGCCATAACCATATAGAATTCTCCACTTGGGTAAAAAAGGTGAAAAATGTACCTATCAATTTTGATGCTGTAATCAGGTACAAATTTGACAGCAGAATGTGGGTCGGGGCTGGACTTAATAGCTCAGGAATAATACACACAGAAATAGGTGTCAACTTTGTCGTACAAAATGATAATCGCGTAAAAGCGGGCTATTCATTCAACCCTACCTTTAAGTCACACGGGGTAGTATTTGGCAACATACACGAGATAAACTTCTCATATTACCTCAAACGGTAATTTTACTAAACAACTTATAGGGTTTTCTGTCTAATAAGGACAAGGTCTGTACTGCTTAGGTTATCCTGAGTCAGTACCTTTACCTCAGTTAATAGCCTATGAAGTACTATGCAGTTTTAATTCTCTCAAGTGTTCTTTTGTCTAGCCTTTCTGGGCAGTCCATAGTCTTAGACGAAGAGTTTGGTGATTGGAGTACAGTAGAGGTCTTGGAGGATAGTGGCGATAACGGAAACGATTTAGGATTAGAATCCTTAAGTATCATCAATGACCAGAGCTATATCTATCTCAAAGTAGAATTTGACAGAGAAATAAACCTACAATCTGAGAATATCAATCTCAATATAGAGACACAGTCCTTTCGTCTACAATACAACTTTGGTGATGGAGAAGGAAGATTGTTTAGATCTGGGATCGTTTCTCAGGTCAACCACCCTGATATAAGCTTGATGACTTCTCCCACAGTGACTTCAACTGTATTCGAACTAAGACTGTCTAGACGATGGAATATTGGCTCTAATGTATTCAATCTCGAAGGCTCAATAGACATCGATATGCGTCACGGCAACAATGGTGATAGAATACCTAATTCTGGATCCATCGACTATACCTTTGATGAGGTTCTGGAGTTTTTACCTCCAGCTTATAACCCAGAAAAAATAAACGACAGTGACCTGCGGGTATGCAGTTACAATGTCTTGAGAGATCAGATTTTTGAGAGCGAATCCAGATCTGCCTACACGCGTCTGCTGAGCCACATCAATGCTGATATTTACTGTTTTCAAGAGATCTATGATCATACTTCCGAGCAATTGCTCAATAGATTGTTCAATGTATTCGGTGCTCTAGAAGGGACGGAGTGGTATCACTCTAAGCGGGGCTCAGACCTTATAGTACTCAGCAAATACCCTATCATCTTTGCAAGAGAAATATCAGGTAATGGTGTTTTCGTGCTGGAAAAAGATGGGCAAGAGATTGTCCTTATAAACATTCATCTCGCTTGTTGTGAGCAAGATAGAAATAGAGAAGAAGAGATCGATGCACTTCTTAGATTTTTGAGAGAGGCCAGACTTGGCAATGAGAATTATGATCTACAAGAAGGTACACCAATCATCATCACTGGAGACACCAACTTTGTCGGCAATGCAGATCAACTCGAAGCGCTGACAAAAGGGAACATCTTCAATAACGATTTTTATGGAGAAGATTTCCAACCTGATTGGGATAATGACGGTTTAGCTGATGCCAAGCCACTAACTGCCAATACGAATGTATCCTATACCTGGTTTTCAGATTTTAGCAGATTTTCTCCTGGAAGACTTGATTTTATATTCTATACAGACTCTCAAATAGAAAGGCAGAATGCGTTTGTATTGGATACACGTGCCTTATCTACGCAGCAACTCAATGATAATAACCTTGAGTTTTTAGACTCAAACTTAGCATCTGATCATAGGCCTGTTATTGCTGACTTTAAGTTCTTGACTACTTCCACAACTGATCCTAATAATGCACAATATGCTCTGCCCTACCCTAATCCTAGCCGAGGTGTTATAAGAGTTCACAATGAATTTAATGGTGTGTTACAGTTAATCAATCTTTCAGGTCAAGTTGTAGAGACCAGTTATACAACTGAACTATCTACACTCGGCTTAGCCAGTGGAGTCTATCTATTAAAAATGAAATCTAAGGGCAAGGAAGTCCATCACCGAGTCGTAATACATCCCTAATCGTTAGACTTAAGAATGCGCAGCTAGCGACGGACACGAACCCGAAACTGGACATCCAGAATTCTTAATTAAGTCGACGCTACCGATTACATTGACGATATGCTCAAAACCCTCTTTCACTAAAAGAGAACTAGCTATAGTAGATCGATATCCACTCTTACAGTGTACGTGATGTTGCTGTGTTTTGTCTAGCTTGCTGAATACCTTATTTGGAAACTCGTCTAATGGTACATTGGTCGATCGACTATAATGTGTCGCATCATACTCATTGGGCTTACGTACATCTACAACAGAAGGTACCTCCGTAATTTCTTTGAGGACAAAGTCTTTCATCTGCTTAGTCTCAATCTGCTTGATGGGCAGGTCAGCTTTTTTCCAAGCCTCATATCCTCCTTCCAAAAATCCTAGAGTGTTGTCATAACCCACTCTAGCCAATCTTCTTACAGCTTCCTCTTCTCGACCCGGTGGAGTTACGAGTACAATAGGTTGGTGGATATCCGTCACTACAGCGCCTACCCACGGTGCAAAGCTGCCGTCAAGTCCGATAAAAATCGAATTGGGTATAAATCCTTTGACAAACGCATTCTTATCTCTTACATCAAGAATAAGCACTTCTGGTTTATCTATATATTGCTTAAAGTCAGCAGGTGCGATAGCTGTCAATCCACTATCCATCACACTATCTAAGCTCTCATATCCTTCTTGATTCATTCTCACATTATCAGCGAAGTATTGCGGTGGTGCAGAGAGCCCGTCGGTGACTTCTTTGATGAATTCTTCCTTCGTCATATCTGCTCTCAGCGCATAATTGGTCCGTTTCTGGTTGCCTAGGGTATCCCAAGTTTCGGCACTCATATTTTTTCCGCAAGCTGAGCCTGCCCCGTGCGCTGGGTAGACTATTACAGAATCTGAGAGTGGCATAATCTTAGACCGCAGACTCTCGTATAACATTCCTGCCAAGTCCTGTTCTGTGAGGTTTGTTGCCTTCTGTGCCAGATCGGGTCGACCTACATCTCCAATAAATAAGGTATCGCCTGTAAAGATTGCGTGGTCTTCACCTTTCTCATTTCTCAACAAAAAAGTGGTGCTTTCAGGTGTGTGCCCTGGTGTGTGTAGCGCTTTAAGTTGTAAATCTCCTACCTTAAAAATTTCTCCATCTTTGGCCGTATGCTTTTCAAAGTTCGTATCCGCAGTAGGGCCATAAACGATTGTAGCACCCGTCTTCTGCGCTAGATCTAGATGCCCAGAAACAAAGTCTGCATGGAAATGTGTCTCAAATATATATTTGATCTTAACACCCCGCTCGGCAGCTCTTCTCAGGTAGGGCTCTGGCTCCCTGAGAGGGTCTACAACGGCCGCTTCTCCGTTGGATTCTATAAAGTAAGAACCTTGTGCAAGGCATTTTGTGTATATCTGCTCTATTTCACTCATATTCAACTAGTTACAAAGCGTAAAGATAGACATAACATCAAGCTTAGAGTAACATAATTCTCTTAAAATTGGATAAGGATAGATGAAAGTCTTAACCTTGCAATTACATAAATAACCTGAGATGAATAAAGGTTCATCTCAGGTGGTTTTCTGGGGCCGAACGGTATCGACAGGAAAGAATTTTTGTTAGTAAGCATGTAGGAGCAGTGATCAATTACTCCTTAACAAATAGTGATCACTATAATAATTGGCGACAACAGATTCGCACTAGCTGCCTAATTTAGAATTAGCATAGCAAGTTGTACTGTGTGGGAGGAAGTCTGATAGACCCACTTATCAGTATATAATGACCGGTATGCTTCGCGCTGCCACTTGGACTAGGAAAGAAAAAGCTCTGGGTTCTTTCCGAAATTAAAGAGATAAGTCGCGAGTTGGTTGCTTGTACACCTGCTCAAGATCGAAAATTTAAGAACAAGCTAAACATGTAGAAAGCTTATGAAAGCTTTGTCTGGACCAGAGTTCGAATCTCTGCGGCTCCACTTTTTTGTTTGCAGTTGTTTTCATTTATCTGACAACAAACTGATAATCAACTAGTTATTACATTTTTATTTTCAGTTACTATCACAGTTGTATTAGCACTGTTTTAGTGAAAATTAAAATTTTTGTTTAGCAAGAAAATGGTGTCTACATCAGAATGATTGTAAACGGAAAGACCAAGTCAAAGAAACTCTTCACTATTGAGAGGAGTTTCTTTGACAACAGTTTAAATATACATCGCACCATACTTCCAATGTGCACGTCATTACCCCACCTCCGCATTCCTCATTAATCCCATCATGAGGTATATGATCTTAATAGTCAGATTATCCTCAAATAAACCATAGATGCCATCCTCGCGGCATCATCAAAAGGAGGCTTACCGAGTAAGCTTTTTTATCTATCACACCATTCTTATTTAAAAACTGGCTGACGGTATCTATGAATCTGATCTGATTAGCATAAAAAGAACCTGTGTCTAGGAAATACTTAAGAAAAATAAAATTGCTTGTGATTCCTATTTCAAATATGCCTCATCCATAGAGACCAAAAAACGCTCAGTGATCTGTTTTAATACCTGAGAATCCTCCAACCTATGTTTAAGTCTGTTGTTTTCAATATAAGCCATAGCATTGGAAAGATAAGAAGACTGATATAATTCACCTGGTTTATGAGACATCTTGCCCAGTGTCCATTCATTCAGTGAGGCTCTGAAGAATTTTTGAGACCACAATCTATTAGAATGCAGCTTTGTCAGCGCAGTATCCACATCTGGGTGGCGATGAAACAGCTTACTACTGACCGACTTCAGTTTCTGAACTATAGAAGTCAATGCACCCTCTTGACAAACAATAATCATATGTACGTGATCCTGACATATATTGTATGCAATGCACTTATAATCATTCTCTAGGATAATCTGACTGATGATGCCCGT
>CALFUU010000086.1 GCA_937929835.1 uncultured Saprospiraceae bacterium
AGTAGGATACAAATGGGTGAAGCTACCTTTTTCTATACTTATGGGGATGGTATCTAATCAGCCTGCGATCCTAGATTTTGCGATGAACAAGTCAGGTAACCGCATACCGCTGTATGGGTATACGATGATGTTTCCTATCGCGTCTGTAATGAAAATTATCATCGCTCAGTTACTATATATTGTGCTGAGCTCGTAGATAAGCCCGCGTCAATCTATCTACCCCTACCCACCTAACGGCAAAGAAATTATAAAAAGCTAGGCGACTGTCTTATCTTAATGTCGATTATAACAATTGACTATGCGAGAACAAGTTGTAGAGACGCTGTACAAAGAGATAGAACCTGCCCTATCTGCAATGGAGCCGCTGCGTCAAAAGGCGTTGCGTAAAAACACGAACTTACAAATAGGATTAGTGGTGGGGCTAGTCATCTTGTTTGTTGTAGTTTTTATTGTCCTACCGATGCCTTTTCCAGCAAATGCTGTTATAGTTTTTGCACTATTTGGCATAGGGTTAGGTTACAGAAACTTCTTCAAGAATCAATACGTCAATAGATACAAAAAAGATCTGACACAAATATTGTTGAGCCAATTCGGTATACAAAGCACACACGAACCTAGCCAACACATCTATGCCAAATACTTTAAACAAAGTGCGCTGTTCTCGTATGCTAATGCTTTTAGTGGAGATGATCTCATAAAAGGTCAGAAGGATGGCCTTTATTTTTTGGGTTCGGAGCTAGAGGCTAAGCATCAAAAAGAAAGAGAAAATCAACCTGATATCGACAGACTCGTCTTCAATGGATTCTACTTTTGCGGGCAGATAAAAAAAGACACTGGCACTACAGTTACCATTCACTCCATAGACTTCGAATATCAAAATCCTAAAATGGACAATTACATTGCCGACTATAAATTTGAAAGTCTCAATACAGAATTTGATGATAATTTCAGACTAGAATACAGTGATTATGATCTTACTTCTCACATACTGACACCAGAGTTTATGCAAAAACTCTTAGACTTCAAAGCAGCGCATCAGCTACCTTTTGTTATCCGTATTGCGCGCAATCAGGTGTATATCGCTATCCAAGAGAAAAAAGAATTTTTTGATATCAGTTTCAATGAGCAGGCTAATTCCAGAAAGCATATAAAAGTGTTGGCTGATGATTGCCAATTCTTTTTTGACTTAGTACAACTTTTAGAGAGACTGTAGAAAACAGATTCACAACAAGCTACTACCTCCAAAACTGCTCAACACATAGAAATGTACAGCTAAGCAGATTTAGGTTGCACACGCTTTGTTCTTCTAATGTAAGAAGCCAAAGTCTCAATTTAGCTTCTTGTTTAATAATTCTTTAGTGCTACCCAGGCAGGTGGTTAGAAGTGAAAATGCAACCAGCAATAATTAAAAAAGCCTACCCGATATTGAAATCGAGTAGGCTCTTGTATTATTTAGATTCTTCTATATCTTATTCTAATATGATAAATCTGCTGATCTTATCAGATCTGCTACAAACTACTTTAGCATGGAAAACGCCAGGTCCATATGTGGAAAGGTCCATTTCATAAGAAGTAGCACCTTTGACATCCTTCCTCATAACTACCTTACCGTAACTGTCATAGATAATCAACTGTCCGCTCTCTTCTGGAAGACTCTCTATTTCAAGTGTCATTTGCTCCTGAGCAGGATTAGGGAAAAACTGATAACTGATTTGTAAGTTCTCTGTTGGATCACCAGGCTCAAGATTTTCTGCACACTCTGAAGGTATCCCCGCAGACCAGTCAGAGCCCAATATGCCATCTCCGTCATAATTCAGTGAAGCTCCAGAAGCAAAGATTGCAGCGAACTCTCCAGTAGTCCAGAGACCAGCTATAACTGCTATTCCCGATCTGAAGTGCCCTGTACTGCCCCACTCTACATAAGATCGTATAGAACTTGACTGACCAAAACTAGAATCAACGTATAGAGCCATCTCGCCATCAGCACCATCAACATTAATCGTCCCGTCGACATCGACAACAACCAGTTCTCCAGGCTGTAGTACGTAGTCTCCACAGGTTGTAGACAAATTACTCAATTGGGCATACACCATATTGGAGCATAAGAAATAATTACTGATATCGATATCGGCTGTTCCGAGGTTGATTATTTCTACCTGATTATTTTCGTACACCTCATTGATGACTGGCTGACTACAATCCAATTTATTAATTGTCAGAGGCACAGGTGTCTCAATAAAACAATCGTCAGAAAGCGGATCACTGATTACATTATCTCCTACAGATGCTATGAAGTTACCGATATAAGAAATCCCATAAATCTTACAGACACCGAAACTGCTACCTTCAAAATTGAAAGTATCGCTAGTGGCTACTTGAGTAATGACATCATTTTCATCCGTGACAACAAATTGATAATTGCCGCTTACAGAATTAGAACTGACTACTAGACTATCTGCAATACCATCTGATACACAGAAGTCTATCGTGTTATCTATGGCCACAGGCATTGCAGAAATTACACCTGCATCCACTTGGTTTTTGATGAGCGTAATAGGATTTGACAATTCTGAACAACCCAAGAGTTGATTAATATTAACACCAGCAATTAAGCCTAGTATCTCCTGATTAGAACTCAAGTTAAATACCAAGCAAGTATCACCAACAAAACTCTCCACGGTGATGGCTGTAGTTCCTCCATTTATTACTTCCGTCACTATACTATCTAAGCCAGTAACAACATAGGTTAATTCATCTCCAATAGCCCCTGTCAAAGACATAAATAACTGATCAGGAATGCCGCCCTCTCCGATACAGACTTGCTCTGTTGTGGCACCAGCAGCTGTGGTCAACATACCACCATCAACAATATTCTTAGTGACAGTTATTGCGTTAGAGAATACAAATAGGCCATTGCTCGATAAACCATCTACATCCTCGCCGATAGTAAGACCGACCAAAGTACTGTCAAAACTTACATTAAAAATCTCACAAGTCACGGAGTCTTGATTATCAAAAAAGAATGGTGCACTCGATGGCAAATCTAATATGGTACCATCTATATCTGTGATCACCCAAGCAAAATCAAGTCCTATGGTATCTGTAAGTACAACTCCAACGCTATCCATACTTGTCGTACTATTAAAACATAAATCAACAGTCGTACCACCACTCATAGCAGTCAATATACCGCCACTCACAGCTGCCTGTGTAACGTCAATCTGTATAGGGGTAGCTGTGTCAAAGCATCCATCTATCGCCTCAATATTGGATCCAACCTCGACGCCACTAAAACCAGCGTTGGCAGAGAGGAAAGTTGCGAAATAAGTTCCTGCTGCATAACTGTCAAAATCAATGACCGATTGATCTTCCAACTGGACAATGACACCTTGATCATCGTAGACAACATAGAAAGTCGTATCGCCTACGACAGTCCCTATTTGGGCAATTGTAACTTCATCAGCTATTCCATCACCTGAGATAACGGTGGTATTGCTTGAAGTATTGATAATACCAGCAGAAACAACTTCTGCAGTCAACAAGATTGGATCAGAAAGTCCAAATGAACCACCTATACCACTTATGTTTAACAAGGGACCAAAACCAGTGATGGTCGTATCAAAACCAATATGATAAAGTCTTAGAGAGTCACCGTTTCCTTCTACACTTACCAAGGTCGTATCCTGCAAAAATTGGATGGTATCTTGAATATTGAGAATCACTCCCGTCTTATTGGTTATGAAATAAGTAAAGTTTGTCCCGACCTGTCCAGCAGCAACAACTTCGATAGAATCTAGGGTCGTATTGCCTACACATCTTACGTGCTCTGTACCTCCACCGACTAGTGAGATTGTACCTCCAGAAGCCATAGTATTGGTAGACTGTGTCTTTATTATTGTTATAGGGTTACTCAATTCAAAGCAACCATCAAAGTCAGCTGGACTATTACCATTTTGTAATCCAGTTAATCCAAATGTATACGCTAAATTCCATAATTGACAAGTCCCTGGATTGAGATTCTCAAAAGCAAATGGTGGTTGACCATTAGGGATAAAGGTAATATTGCCTAAGGTATCCGTAACCAACCAACTAGATGTATCCGCTGCAATCCCAGTCACATTAACAAATACTGAATCGACAGGTGCACTGCCTAAGAAAAGTGAATCAACTGATCCGCCCCCTGGCAAGGACAATACGCCAGCTATAGCAGAATTTTTTACCACAATGATTGGGTCATCGCTGAAATCAAATGATCCAGTGAGTGCACCTATATTGTTGCCAATTGCCAATCCTGTAAGTGGAGACTCAAAGCTCAAGTGCCAAATCTCACATTTATCCAAACTACTAGTATCCAACACAAAAGGAGGAGCCATCGGCAGGTCAACAATATTCTGAAGTGTATCTGTGATGACCCAAGCACTATTGGTACCCATCGCCGAGGTTACACTGGCAAAGATCGTATCATTGACCATATCTGTCTTGCAGATACTTATATTATTTCCTTGTGTGCTCGTGACTATCCCGCCATTGAGAACAAAAGCCGAAATTTTATTGACTTCGATACTATTTGATAAAGCAAAACAACCGTCTATGTCATTCAACGCTGCGCCGAGTACAAGTCCATTGAAACCAAAATCAAAACTGGCTTCATATATCTGACAAGTACTGCTGACTTGAGGACCAAAAGTAAATAAGTTATCTTCTTGTATAGATTGTATAAGTCCATTTCCATCTATCAACAAATAGACTGACGTATCTGCGGAAATGGCTGTAGAGGTGACAACCAAGCTATCTATCATATTGTCAGCAACTGTAATATCAATAGAAGTACCTCCCGTACTCAGTTCTATGCTATTAGCCGCTATCTCTGACTTATTTATGGTTACAACATTTGAAAGGAGAAATGCTCCAGTCAATGAGTCTATATGACTATTAAAGCTAAGATTGGAGATGCTATCGTAGACGATGTGTCTAAACTGACAGACATCCGCAACTAAAGTGTTCAGAGTGATCGGTAAGTTTGTCGGTACTGCAAAAATATTTCCAGTAGTATCAGAGAGAATCCAAGCCTGATTAGCACCTACGGCACCATCAACTGTGAGGTCAATCACACCTCCATTAGCGCCTACACATAAATCCAAGGTGTCCCCACCAGAAAGCGTTGCTATAGTACCCGCAATCAATGTATCGCCAAGTACTTCTTGCTTGACTATCGTCACAACGTTGGATGCATCAAAACAACCGATAGGATCTAAATTGAAATTATTCCCTACATCAAGACCAGACAAGCCACCCGCTCCAAAGGCTACACTACGTATCCTACACAGTCCTGTATCTAAGGTATCGGCAAATACAAAAGTATTGCTCATCTGTACATCAAGTATCGTATCTGTACCTGTTGTCAATACAAATAATATGGAGTCACCTGAAGTATTGGTGTTGATCAAAGTGAACGTCTCATCAATGCCATCATTGACTAAAATAGTATCCGAAAATGCGTTATTAGGCAGTACTAAAACACCACCATCAAAAGAAACCTTGGAGACAGTCACTGTATTGGATAATTCAAAATTTCCACCTAGACTATCTAAAGGTTCATTAAGCGCCAAGCCTGTTAAGGTAGAATCTGAACTAATATGTACAACTTCACAAACTTGCGGACCACTTCCAGAGAAATCAAAAGAAGTATCATTGAAAACGCCAATAATTGTTCCTGCAGAATTAACGACTGCAAAATCAGAATTGTCACCCTGCGCACCTTCCAAAATCAAATCAAGACTCTGTGATAATCCACTAAGACAAATCTCTGCTGTAACCATAGAATCTGCAGTCATCAGTGTACCACCTAGCAATACAAATGGGGCCTCCTCTTTTGTAACTGTAATCGGATTGGATAAATCAAAGCATCCTTCTAAAACCGACACATTATTTCCGACAGCCAACCCAGAAAGACCTGTTGCATAACTTAGATTCCATATCCTACAGACACCAGGCGCAGCATCTGTAAAGTCAAATGGCTCCGTCAAAGGCAAATCTATAATCACGCCAACTGTATCTGTAACAAGCCATTGTGTCGAGTCACCTGCCGCCCCATCTAAGACCACATCAATAATATCGGCCATCATATCTCCTACCGTAATTGTAATCTCGGTAAGACTATCAACTGTCATCAAAGTACCACCTACTGATTCATCACGTAGAACAGTTATCGTATTAGACAAGTCAAAATCTCCTGATAATTGATTAATAAATCCTCCAGCAGCAAGATTCATTACAGGACCATTGAAACTGATATGGTTGACAAAGCAAGTCCCTGCAAACGTATTGACAAAGTTAAACGGTGGATTATCAAATTCTGCCAAAATAAATCCTGTAGCATCACTCAAAATATAAGATGAGCTATCACCAACCGCACCTACCAACAACACACTATCGAGTGTAGTCATCGTCGTATTCAGACAAATAGAAATTGTATCTAGGCCATCAGTTGTCGATAACACACCTCCGTTGACACCAGTCACAACACCCGTCCGATTGACTACAATTGGATTTGACAAATCAGCACAACCGCCTAGCATCGTCGCGTCATCTCCTACTGCTATTGACGAACCGAATGCTGTACTCAAGTTCCAAATAAGGCAAGTCCCCGGTGGTGTCGTTTCAAAAGTAAACGGTGAAGTCATACCTAAGTCTAAAACCACTCCAGCCGCATCTGTCACCACCCATTGTGTACTATCGCCAATGGCACCAGCCAAATTGACCTCTATCGAATCGATAATACCGTCTCCGATAATAATATCGAAAGTATCCAAGCCAGATGGCGTAGTTAATACTCCTCCATCGACCGCTCTTCTATCTATAGTTACTGTATTGGATAATTCAAAGTTTCCAGCTAGCATTCCGATATTCTGTCCTACAACTAGACCAGTTAAGGTACTGTCAGAACTGATGTGTACTATTTCACAGATTCCGACAGGTGTATTAGGACTTACAGTAATAGCTGCGCCTACAAAGGCTGTACTATCAATCACTTCTAGAATCTGACCTAACGTATCTGTAACTGCGAAGTCAGAATTCTGACCTTCAGCCATAACAAGTGTCGTCACGACAATAGAATCTTGACCTAAACACACTTCAGAAATATTGGCTCCAAGAAATCCACCCACTATTGCAGGTGTTGTCTGGCCCGTTCTTATTACTGTAATGGGATTAGATAAGTCATAACACCCGTCAAGCATCGTCGCATCATCTCCTACTGCAATAGAAGATCCAAACGAAGAACTTAAATTCCATATAAGACAAGTACCAGGAGGCGTTGTCTCAAAAGTAAAAGGTGGTGACATATCCAAGTCCAAAACTATACCGGCCGCATCCGTAACAAGCCATTGTGTACTATCGCCAATGGCACCAGCCAAATTGACTTCTATCGAATCGATGATACCATCACCGATCACAATATTAAAAGTATCCAGTCCTGATGGGGTCGATATGACACCGCCATTAACTGCTCTTCTATCTATAGTCACGACATTAGATAACTCAAAATTACCTGCTAGTGTATCCAAGTCTTCTCCTACAACTAATCCTGTCAAGGTATCCATAGAACTTATGTGCACAATCTCACAAAGGCCAACAGGTGTATTGGCCGCAACAAAAATTGTCGTTCCTGCAAAAGCCGTACTATCTATAATTTCTAAAATTATTCCTGAAGTATCTGTAATTGCATAAGCGGAATCATCTCCTTGTGCTGACAAGAGTGTAGCAGTAACCAAGGAATCTTGACCCAAACAAATATCAGATACATCTATGCTGAGCACTCCACCCGCCAATGCATCTGAGACAAATGGTGTCTTAGTAATTGTCACAGGATTAGATAAAGCGAAACAGCCATCAAGGTCTGCCACTAACTCACCGACAGCCAGTCCTACTAGAGGCTCATTGAAAGTAAGGTTCCAAACCATACAGACCCCAGCCGTGTCCATATCAAATACGAGGGGCAGCGTAGGAAATTCTAATATACGTCCTTGATTATCCGTAATGATAACGACGGTACTATCTCCTTGAGCACCTTCTGATAGAAAATCTACAACATCTTGGAGACCATCATTGACTATAACTTCTATAGATGTTAAGCTATCTGTAGTGGTTAGCGTACCACCTTGCACGGCTGTTCTTGTAACCACTATAGGATTAGATAGATTAAACTCTCCAGATAACTGATTGATATTTCCTGTCAATCCACTCGTCAAAGTATCATAGACCAAATGGTAAATAACACATACCCCCACACCAGCAGCATCGAATTCGAATGAAGGTGACTGAGTTGTCTCCAATATCATACCCGCCGCGTCAGTGACGACAAAAGTAGAGGTGTCACCACCAATAGGGTTAGATTGAAAAACAACATCAACGGTCTGTGTAAGACTCATCAATCCGATACACACATCCGCAGCCGTCAGACTATCCGATGTTATAATTGTACCCGCAAAAAGAGTATCCCCAACTACCGTGTCTTCTTCTTTAATAACTTGTATCTGATTAGATAAGTCAAAACACCCTGCTAGGTCTGTAAGATTAAGATCAATATCTAGACCCTCAATGTTACCACAGTAACTTACATTCTGTATAAAGCAAACGCCACTCTCTGTAAAAGTGAAGGTGCTAGAATTTTGAATACGCTGAATTATACCTGCAGCGTTGGTTATTATAAATGCATTACTTTCTCCTGTCGCACCATCAAGCTCCAACTCTAACATTGCAGGAATGTTAGGATCTATCATTACCGTGGTACTACTGTCCCCGCTATCCAAAGCAAGCGTACCGCCGTCTACTTCTTTGCGGACAACACTAACCGGCTCAGATAAATCAAAGCAAGCTAAATCTAGGTTAGCGATACTTGGAGCACCTGAGTAGGTTATTGGTGTAGTCGAATGAGATAGACTGTATATCAAGCAAGTATCTGCTGGAGTACCAGCAAAATCAAAGGTCGACGTTGTATTCGATTCCAGAACATTGCCATCGGTATCTGTAACTAGCCAAGTATTGAAGTTTCCTTGAAGACCACTTACAGATAATGACAAACCTGTATTGCCTACATCGTTAAGACATATGTCATAGCTAACAGGCCCATCTATAGAACCCCCTAGGACAACCTCACGTGTGACCGTAAGTGAATTTGATAGTGCAAAGCAATCTGCCGATAGGTCAGAAAGATTTGACCCCGCCATTAGATTAAGGAGAGTGCCTTCATAAGATATATTCACTATCTCTACTGTAGATGGCAACGTATTGTCTAATACAATATTCCCATTTAAATCAACTGAAGCGACCTGTAGGATTTCTCTATCTGCATCTACAATAACCCAAGCAAATGCCTCACCTATTGTATCCGTTAGCGTCACGGGTACTCTTGCAAAAAGAGAATCCACAACACACAAGACTATACTATCTTGACCATTAGAACGTAATGTACCGCCATCAACATTTAATTTTGTTATGGTTAATGGATCAGAAAGATCAAAGCATCCTACCAACTCTAAAGCTGATTGGCCTACTTGGAGCCCAGCAATCCCTGGCTCATAGCTAAGGTGCCATACATTGCACGTATCGACTGTTATAGTACTGAAGTCATCTATGACTTCTTCGCTTAGTAACAATATATTACCATCAGAATCTGTAACGATAAAAGAACTCAACGGTCCTACCGCTCCAGAAAGTTGAATATCTAGTCCTGCAGAAGCATTACCTAGGCCTGTCATTCCGTTACACAAGCTCGCTGAGGTCAATCCGTTCAACATTGTCAGTACACCACCATCTAGGACAGTAGACGTTGTCGATATACTTATCGAATTGGACAAGGCAAAACAACCATCAAGGTCAGACAGATTTTGTCCCACAACAAGTCCAGAAATAGTGTTATCAAAAGATAGAGCAGTCAGTGAAAAGTTACCACTGCCTACTAGTCCCAAATTAATGTTTGGCGTATCATAGACAAATACTATTTCATCACCGTCAGTCAACACATAGAGGACATTACTACCTCCATTTCCAGTAAGATTGGCATTGAAGGCAAAATTATTTTGATTGGGGCAGACAACAAAAGTAGTCTGACCATCGGGTGTTGTCAGGGTACCTCCTTGGCCCACAAGACCATCATTCTTATTGACAATGACAGTATTAGACAACTCAAAGCAACCCACTAGATTAGAAGCCAATGCATTAACCTCTAGACCTGTCAGGCCATCTTCATAGCTTATATGTCTTACGAAACATTGTGTTTCTGTAATCGTGCTCAGATCAATAGGCAACTGATTTGCTATAAGTAAAATATTGCCATTGAAATTTGTGACGATGTAGTCGCTATTTTGTCCTGAAGCACCTACCAAGTCTAAGGACAATAAGCCAGGCTCTCCACAAAACTCTACTGTGGTTTCACCATCCTGCGAGAGGGATCCAGCAGAGACACCTTCAGCATTTACATTGACCTCTACAGGATTAGAAAACGCTGTACATCCTGTCATAATGGTGATGAGGGCACCTGGTGCGAGATTCCCTACAGGCCCGTCAGAGGATACGGCAATGAGGTTATAGTTGCCTGTGGGTATTCCTGAAAGATCAATATTGCTCGTAGGATACACGCTCAGTATCATACCTGTGCTACTGACTAAGACAAAATCGACAGCTGTCCCGATATTGGAACTTAGATTTACTAAGAATGTACTACTCGAATTATTGACACAGAAATCAATCGAAGTACTGCCTGTACTTGTCGAGAGATTTCCTCCTGCGACCTGTCTGATATTTACCGTAATCGGATTAGATAGATCAAAACATCCTTGTAGGCTACTGAGTGGCTGACCCTCTACAAGTCCGCTCAAGCTTCCTACAAAAGCGAGGTGATGTATAAAGTACTGAGCGCTAGGTAATCCCTGAAACTCTATTGCAGGAACACTAGACACTCTGGCTATATTGTTGTTAGCATCTAAGGCGATCCACGCAAATCCATCACCAAATTGACCATTAACGCTTAAGTCTACCCTTAATGAACCAGAATCGCCTGAGCAGAACTCTGTATTGGAAGTTGTAGTTATCGTACCTGCATTCAAGCTAGTACATCCTGCAGATATTGATAAGTTATCTATATCCCAAGCCTTGCTGACGGCGCCATTCCCGACCAGACAGTAGGGCAATATTTCGATTTGAAAATTTGTACTTTCTGAAACGGTCAAGCCTGGTACGCCTTCAAGATCAAACACCTTAAAGGTCCAATCTAAAGTCGTGGCTCTCTCTTCAGAGAGATATACTTCCTTTCCGTCTGAAGTGATCCGTACTCTTAATCGTGTAGGATAATTGTTAGGACCGGAAATTCCATTTATAAATTCAAAATTTTCTGGAGACTTAGAATGGAAAGATAGGTTATCTAAAGCCCCCAATCCGTCGGGCCCTGGAGCCACCACAACATTGACACGTATAGCCTCCTGCGCATTAGGTGTAAAATTGCAACTCTCATTGCCAGAGATACACATCGCTATTCCGCCTTGAACACCTGGAGCACAAGAGTGTCCATTGGTCTGTGGATTGATTCTGTAGAGACTGGGACTGATCATCGATAGATCTGTGCACTCAGCATTCTGAATCACTTGAGGTTGCATTTCTGAATAGTCAAAGCTGGCTAGAGCGCCCAAGGCATTGCAACTCTCAAAATCAAAATTAAGTGCAGGTCTTTCATTGAAGACAACAGGAGGATTATTGCTATAACCTACTGCACTTATGACAGCCATCAACAAAATCAAAGGGGAAATAAAACGGATTCTTGGATACATACGTATTACTTAACTATGGATAAACAGACTAAAATAAATTCTATAAAGGCCCTAACCTTCAGAGAATCAAGCATATATGAGTTATTGCAAAAAACCTGACATATAAGAATTGCTTCTCATGTCACATGACTCTGCAACGGTTTTATACTCAAAAGTGTGTTACTGAAGTTATCTTAGGCACTCAGTGTGAGGCCAGCGATTTTTGGGAATCGGGGTCAAATCAAGACAAAAGTACATATAAATATCTTTTGTTCAAATGTTTACATATATAATAATTGTTTAATATGTTTTCTTCTGATTTCCCGCTTACAACTATATTCGACAGTAATGTTTAATCCATTCACGTTCTTACTTAAGGTCCTATTACTTGTCTTGCTGCCTTTCATCGGCTTGATTAGGCTGTCTGTCTATTTTCATATCAGTCAGAATCTTCTTCCGTGGGTCTGCATAGCCCTTGCGACATTAATGACGGTGATACTGTTATTTATCTACCTGACATTCTTGCACGCGTGGGTGACGGACTATGCGAGCAATACCCGATATACCGTAAAGAGAAGATTTGGCATTGCTGCATTTGTGGTGCTGCTGTATGTTATACATGGCATTTTCTACATCGGTGGTACCAATATCAAGTCAGAAGATATTAGAACAGAAATAAGAGAGGTCCATCCTATCCTCCGGCTCTCTGTGTCTACATTGATTCATTTAGATAAGGAGCTACTCATAACAGACTCCGCAAGACTTCCTGAAGACTATCAGAAAATGGGGCTTCCTTCTAAAAATCAATCTCTACACTACAGACAGAGTACTGGATATGCCCACGCTATAGATATCCGGACCAACAACAGACCTGAATGGAAAAACCTACTGGTCAGAACTTACTTCATAGTGATGGGATTCAGAACCTTGCGGCACTATGGGACTGCAGATCATCTACATGTATCTTTACTGAGTCACGCCTACCCGAATGCGAAATAAAAATGCAGGATAACAGCCTAGTAATAAACGTCTACCAACTTCTCTACTCTCGTCTTGAAGTAATCAAAATCATTATCCATTTTCATAAAAAAGAGCTCCCTAAACTGATACCCCTCAGAGCTTATGAGTACAGATCTCTTCTTGATTCTTTGTATCCAATCTGAAGAAAAATCAAAAAACTTGGCATTGTGACTCACTATAAATTGTGGATAATCATAACCAATAAATGTAGACTTAAAAGCAGTGGAACCGTACTGGACAACATTGAGATAATTACCAAAATCATTTAGATAGATTTTTAATTCTGATCCATCTATTTTTTCGCCTTTGATATACTTGACCCCATCTACACTGACTCGGCGCAGATGTTGGATGAGATTGGCTATGTCATTAACCAACAGCTCTATGTACTTAGCCTCCCTAAATGCTCGTATGGTGACGGAAAAGATAACCTGTTGATACAGATTGTTGAGCATATTAGAATTCCATACTTCCGTGACCTTATGGCTATAATAGTTGTTAAGTATCTCATCCCTAAACTCGTGCGCTCTCTTCTCATAATCAGGGTTGGAAGTAATTTCGAGATGATGATCATCCCAGTGCAAATGCCTCCATATAGACATCAAAAAATTGAAGATGTACTTATGTCCAAAATAGTAGAACACGGGAAGCTCATTAGCGAGATACGTAAGATCTATTTTGCCCACTTGCGAGCCAGGTCTTAATGGCCTCATGAATTTCTGAAACTGATTGAGGAAGACATCCATCGTCGTCTTCTCCTTATGCACGAAGGGGTGAAAGAATGAAATGTACTTATCACTTCTGAACATCGCATCAAGGGAGACATTAAAATAATCAGCTAACTTGATCACCTCTTCCAGTGAGAGTGCCGTCTCTCCATTCATCCGCTTGTAAGCAGCCCCTCTTTTGACGCCTAGCACATCCATCAACTCGTGGTGAATATTCTGTCCTTTCTGGTTCCTCTTGGCGATTATATCAAAGAACTTTCTTTGATACTCGCCAGTTGGAGTAGGTGGTTTTTGTGGTTGCTTGATACCTGAAGTCGCCATATGAGTGATTTATAAGAATAAAATTAAGCGGTCAAATGAATGAAATTGTTTACAATATATAAACTAATAAATAAATTGTCTACAATACATAAACAAGGCAATTTAGTCTTCTTGCCAACAAGCCCCGATAAACAGTGATTATTATATAGGTTATTAGCTGTAATTTTGCACCTACTTAGAACCAGAGTTTACGATTCAATGCATTCACGCTTAAGGCTATACATATTTGGAATAATTGTATTTTTTAATCTTAATACAATTCACAGTCAGCTCGCGGAAGGTAACTTTGTTGTGGATGGCCAACCAGCCCCACAAATTCATATAAAGCACGCAGTAGATGAGATTTTCCTTGATGGGCAACTAGACGAAATTTCGTGGCAGAACAGCACCACATCCTCCAATTTTACTCAATACTTCCCCACAGACTCGATAAGAGCTAATGGTGAGACCGAGCTCTATTTCACCTACGATGATGAGCATATCTATCTTGCGGCCAAGTGCTATACCGCTGGCAATGAGTTCCTAGTAGAGTCTCTCAAAAGAGATTATGGCTTTGGGTCCAATGACAACATTTCCTTTATGTTGGACACTTATAATGATAAGACCAATGCCTTTTTATTTGGTATGAATCCCTATGGTGTTAGGAGAGAAGCACTCATCTCTAATGGCGGAAAAAACAGAAATGCCTTTGACGCTTCTTGGGATAACAAGTGGGATGGTGCCTCTAAGACTTATGACAACTACTGGATTTGTGAATTAAAGATTCCGTTTAAATCCATACGATATGCAAAAGGTAATGGCACATGGCGCTTCAATGCCTACAGAAACGATGCACAATGTGGCGAGATAAGTTGCTTCATTAATATCCCGCGAGAGTATATCTTAATGGACTTGCAGTACACAGCGGAACTCGTCTGGGAAGAGCCGCTTACCAAGCCAGCCAAGAACCTTAGTGTTATTCCCTTTGTAGCAGGTGGCATCCTCAGAGACTTTGAAAATGTCGACGAAACTAAAGCACAGACAAATTTTGATTTTGGTGGAGATGCCAAAATCGGTATCGGCTCGAGTATGAACCTCGATCTTACTGTCAATCCTGATTTCTCTCAAGTGGAAGTGGATAGACAAGTCACCAACTTAGATCGTTTTGAAATTTTCTTTCCTGAGCGACGACAATTCTTTTTAGAAAATGCGGACCTCTTTAACAGCTTCGGGGATCGGCGAGCCAATCCATTCTTCTCTAGAAGAATCGGTATATCTGTAGATACGACAACTGGCAATAATATCCAGAATAGAATCTATGGCGGTGCACGGCTAACTGGAAAAATCAACGAAGACCTTCGGGTCGGACTCATCTCTATGCAGACAGCACCACAGCCAGAAAACGATCTGCCTAGTTTTAACTATACCGTCTTTGCTGCAGAGCAGGTGGTCCAAGAGCGATCTAACATCGCTGCTATTGTGGTCAATAAGCAAGCAATCAATTCTGATAATTTTGGAGAAACGGTAGACAACTACGATCGTGTGGCAGGACTAGAATACAGAATGCGGTCCAAGGATAATTTTTGGACAGGGAAAGTCTCTTATCTCAAGGCGCTGACACCTAATGAAAAGGAACACAAGTTTAGTCACCTAGCATCCATAGAGTATAATCGGGACAAAATCAGGCTACGGTGGGAGCATCTCTTTGTAGGTGATGGCTTTGATGCAGAGGTAGGATTTGTGCCGAGGAGAGATGTATTTGTTATGAGACCACAAGCCTCTTATAGATTGTTTCCGGAAAACGAAAAGGTGGCGCAGCAGACGTTTACCTTGTCTTCAAATATTTTCTATAAGTTAGGAAAGGATGACAACTTAATCCTCCCTGATGCTGGCATAGAACAAACAGAATACAATGCCAATTGGGATATAAGTTATGCCAATACGGCCAGATTTAATGTTTCCGTAGGCACGCAGAGATTTACGCTATTAGATGATTTTGATCCGACGAGAGTGCAGGACGATGGCGTATTCATTGCGGCAGGCCAAACGGTTAGTAATTATGGGCTCTCTGCATCTTATAACTCTGACAGAAGAAAAAAATTCACTTACAGAATTGGGCCGGAAATACAATCCTTTTATGATGGATTAAGACTTAGTATGGGCGGTCGATTTTCGTATCGTTTCCAACCCTACGGCAGTATCGGTGTCAACTACAACTATAATTATATAGAACTGGGTGGCAATTTTGAGACAGCTAACCTCTTTTTGATTGGGCCAAGAATAGACCTCACCTTTACTAAGAAGCTGTTTTGGACGACCTTCATTCAGTACAACAATCAAAGTGATAATCTTAATTTTAATTCGAGGTTGCAATGGAGATTTGCGAAGGTATCTGATGTATTTCTTGTCTATACGGACAACTACAATACAGAGACATTCAGTCCCTTAGCGAGTAGAAATCGTGCGCTGGTCGCCAAGGTTACCTACTGGTTAAATTTGTAAACACAACCTTAGTAAGTCAGCGTATCTCACAATGACAAGTAACAGGATCTGCTTGTTTATTACAGTTTGCCTATCAGCTGACACTTTTTACTGCACATCGTCTAGCATTTGGACACAACTTTGGATTGTATTGTAGGATAACAACTTACTAACCCCACCCTTATGAGAGATGACTCTCATGTAATCTACAATCCTATGAAATCAATCATATTAAGCGTTAGCCTAGCTGTAATAGTATGCTTCGGTACACAAGAAATCTCTGCACAGAACCTCATCAATATTATAGCAGAAGTAAATGATCTATCCTGTCACAGTGCCGATGGTCTCATTGATGGATCTATAGACATCCGAGCAGAGGGCGGCGCACCGCCATACACATACGCGTGGACTGGAGATGGTGTAAACACTGTAGCTCAGAACCAGAATAGCTTGGCAGCAGGCACCTATAATCTAATCGTTACAGACGCTAATGGATTGACAGAGGAAGCCGAATTCACTTTAGTAATGCCAGAGCAACTGCTTATATCTGACTCTCTATTGCACCCAGAATGTAATACCATACATGGAGAGAGCAATGGGTCTATTGATATCACTGCATCGGGTGGCCTTGCTCCTTATAGCTTCACTTGGACAGGGCCCGAGGTCTGTAATACTTGTGAGGATCAGACTGGGCTAAGTACTGGGACATATTGTGTCACCCTAACTGACGTCAATAATTGCGAAACAACTAAGTGCTTCGACTTAACCGAACCAGTTGCTTTGCAAATCGTTGCAAGTATCTCAGAACTTTCGTGCAATGGATCCAATGGAACAAGTGATGGCCATATTGATATTACAATAAGTGGTAGCACACCACCCTACACCTATCAATGGACTGGATTAGATGTGGCACCAATTGATCAAGACCAATGGATGCTGGGCGCTGGCACATATTGCGTTACAGTCACTGATGTAAACGGTTGTGAAAAAACTGAATGCTATACGCTAGTAGAACCAGAAGTGATAGGCGTCCTAGCAGATGTTACGCATCCCAAGTGCTCCGCTGATGGGTACATAAATATAAATGTAACAGGAGGCACTTCCCCTTACACTTACGAATGGTCAAATGGATATATAGGAAGCAACAACAGCAACCTTAGCGCGGGCAATTACACCTTATCTGTTACAGACAGTAATGGCTGTAACTGGGAAACTTCTTACGACCTTATCTCAGAATCTTTTACCGTAGAGTACAGACAAACAAACTTAAATTGTCAAAATCAATCGGCAGACTACGAAATAATAGTTACCGGTGTCAGTGGGCCTTACGCTCTATCCTATACGACAACAACAGGAGGAACTATCGGCTACTTAGATAACAATCTAGATCAAGCTGGAGGAATAGCATTGGCATCAAATATCGAAATCGGACATATATACACCATTGATATTATCGACAATGAAGGTTGTACTCAAAGTATAAGTATAGATGCTCAAAATAGTATTGAAACTGCATTAGAGGTCCCACGACTATGTCTTGTAACCAACAGCGCAGACGGACACATTCAAGTTCTCTGGGAAGATGGAATAAGTTCCGACAACGTTACAAAACATAATATCTATAGAGAAACGAGCTCATCAGGTACTTATGTAAAAATTGCAACGATACAAAAAGTACTAGACAATAATTATCTAGACGAAGAAGCCGATCACACAGTTAGATCATATCAATATTATATAACAGCAAGTGATGATTGCGGAAACGAATCGGAACCAAGCAGCATTCACAAGACTATCCACCTCCAGATAGGTCAAGGTGTAGGAGGTCATATCAACTTGCAATGGGATGCGTATATTGGCGTCGACTATAATAGCGTGAAGATACTAAGAGGTGCCTCTTCGACAGACTTAGAAGAATACGTTACCCTACCATCTAACATATTTACTTTTACGGATAACACGCCTCTTTCTGGTGATGTATTCTATCAAGTGGTCATAGGAGCAGTAGTTGATTGCAATATTAACAAGGGTCTTTATGAACTCAAATCAAATGTCGCAGCACTAATAGAGACAAGTACACAAGAAATTGATTGGTCAGAAAGCATCTACCCTAATCCAGTTTCTGAAACTCTCAACATAGACTTAGAACAACCTGCACACTTAACCATAATAAATACTAAAGGTCAAGAAATAAGACAATTCGATTTGCAAAAAGGAAGCAATCAAATAGTCACATCAGATCTAGACTCTGGACTCTACTTCTTACAATTCTTACAAGGTCGCGAGGTGTTTGTAACCAGACTCCTGAGAGAGTAATCCTTATACAAATAGAAAAAAGGCTGACGAAAATCAAAAAATTCTAGTCAGCCTTTTTATTAGATAGTACTCTTACTTTTAGATAGTGCCAAGCTCAGAGCCATAGCTTCCTTAACTTCTTGCAAACTTGGTTTAACTCTATACTCAAGAGCAATTTCTAATAATCGGATAGGAAATTTAAGAGATGCGCTCATTGATATCTTTGATCCTTCTATCTCTGTCCAGTTGCTAAGACCTACCTCAGATAGGACGTCAACCGTTTGTTTACCATAGCGAGATTTTAGTCTTAAAAACAATTCTACATCAAACAACCATTTGGAGACAAAAGGTGTATCAAAGAGATAATTAGCAGCCGCTACATCAAAGACTTTAGCTCCGCATTGTGTATCACAAATGGGTAATTCTATAAGTGATTTAATTATCCTGCCGACCGCAAAACTGGCCAAAGATCTAAAGGCTGACCGCTCTACGCCACTGCCATCACCTTTCTTGCGAGAGCCAATGACTACTCTTTTGTCTTCAATTCTATGCACCGCTACAAGTCGCATATAATCCTCAAAACCTGTTGCTAAGTCAGCATCAATAAAACCGATGGTCTCCACATCTTCCTGATGAGACATCATCAAGACACCTTGTCGTACGGCCTCTGCTTTACCTTGATTGACAGTTAAATCGACCACCGTTACTTGGGCAGTGTTCTGGTTGGCAAACTCTGACAATTGCGCTACCGTCTCATCTGAGCTCCCATCATTAACAAAGCATAGATGGTAATCAGCTTGCTGATCTACAAATTGCTGAAATTCATCGAATTTCAATCTATTGGCTTCATTATAACAGGGGATAACAATTACATTTTTCATCTCTTAAGTTTGGCTGTTGACTTTAATTATGCCTCAAATATGTACCCCACAAGGAGCTGAAAGTCAGCATATTCGGACTAGAGACTGTATGAATCGATTTTCTGTACTTCTAGTTAGATTTTTGGAGTTGGGAGTCGACGAGGATATAGCTAACTTGACCTCTGAATAGAATGGTGATTAAAGTATCTTGAACAAAGCGAGACAGTACTACTTATTGGCCTTATTTCTAGCCTTGCTCATCCACGGTACACTACTCTCGTTTACCCTAGGCAATACCTATGATGCCTATGTCCATATGTTTATGGGCAGCCATTATGCAGATAATTGGTTTGAGACATGGAACTACAAATGGTATACAGGCTTCACGATGACGAGCTACCCCCCACTTGTCCATCAGATCATAGCCCTCTTGTCTAAGATTGTGTCACATAAACTGGCTTTTCTGTTCTGGGCGCTGGTTGCTGCCGGCCTATTTATACGCGGCATATACCACTTCTCGAGAATATGGGTCACTGATCTGGTTGCGGGATATGCCTGCCTCATCGCCACATTCTCTTCTTCCTATATAGAAGCTTTACATATTTTCGGTCAGCTACCAAGCATCACAGGTGTTGCTCTTTTGCTCAATGCGTGTCCAGAATTATATAAATGGATAAGGTATGGGAGAGGGTCTTACTTTATCACTGGCGTGCTGCTCTTGAGTTGTATGACTGTGGCGCATCACGTGACGACGATCTTTGGTATGGTCTTTTTTATTGCACCTGTACTCGGCGTTGCCCTTATAGATATTGCAGCGGACAAAGTAGGTATGGAAAAGCTCAAGATAAGCCATTTCTTGATCGAAGTCAAAAATCACCTAGCACAGGCCATTCTCTTTGCAATCACAGGACTCTGTGTTATAATCATTCCCATCTTTCCTTACTGGTACTGGAGCAAAACAGATCCTATCACCCAAGTCAGCATTCCCCATGGGTCTAGAGCTTCTTTTATTTTAGAAACAGATTTAGGTTTGGTCTTTTTTCTGATACCATGGGGTATATTTCTATTTTTCTTACCCGGTATCTTCTATAAACTTTTTCACAAAAGAAATCTTCTTCTTGGTCTATCCTTTGCCTTACTTTTCTTATTAGGGACGGGTGGCACGACGCCACTCCCTAAAATGCTCCTAGGAGAGACGGCTTTCAATATCTTGACCTTAGACAGGTTTACATTCTGGGCGAGCATCATTGCCATCCCATTTATGGCCCAATTGATTCATAGTCTTATAGAAAAAGATTTAGGTTCTGCGATAAAAAACAATCTTGGTGACATAGCGCATAAGTTTATCATTTTCCTGTACATCATCAGTACCCTCTTTGTCTCAGGACTTATAATTAATTTTTCCAATTACAAATCATTGCAGCCAGATCCTATCGAGATGCAGCCTATTGTAGATTTTCTTGAGCGGGATGGTCACGATAGATGGCGGTATATGACTTTGGGTTTTGGTGATCAGATGGCCTGGTTATCAGCCAACAGTTCTGCTCTATCTGTAGACGGCAACTATCATTCTGCGCGCAGATTACCTGAGATGACAACTCGTGCGGTGGAGCGCATAGAAAATTCAAAATACTTAGGAGAGGAAGGTCTAGGAGCCCTAAGGGACTTCTTAGCGACACCAGAAAAGTATCATCTTAAATATCTTTTTTCCAATGACAAATTTTATGAGCCTCTACTCTACTTCTATGGATGGGAAAAACTTAAGCCACTAGAAAACAATATAGACTTGTGGGAAAGAAAAGATGTGCCTCCGCTACCAACTATATTACCTAAAAAGTCTATCCCTATATATCAGAGGTTAATGTGGGGACTGCTGCCACTGACTTGCGTTATAACAACGGCTCTTATTCATCTCTTGATATGGTTTGTCAGAAAAGAGGATAGGATAGAAATGCTGAGAACAACCACCACTTACAGTTCTAATCGTAAATGGTATTTCTTCTATGGGGTGTGGGCAGCACTCTTGTTACTCTGTCTATTATGGACGGGCAAAAAATGGCTAGAACATCAAAATACACAAACGACTCCAGAAGAAACGCTACTCAATTATTATCACGACCTAGACTTCAAGAGATTTAATAAAGCTTATGCCTATCTTGACAAAGAAGATGATTTCTCTCTAGAACAATATCTACTAGAACTATCGTTAGAAGATGGGATACTCGCCTCTTATGCCAAACTTGATACAATCACAATTGACAGCATAGAGTCCCTCAGTGAGGAAAAAAAGAAATATCATCTTAGTGTCGAGTGGTTTACCGCAACGCATAAGTACACGACAGCAGAACAACACGTCTTGCACAAACGAGATGAAAAATGGTACATAGAAAAAAAATCGATGCAGCGGGCAACACCTCCAGATCAGTTGATCAATGTACCTAGCATCAACTTCCACAAACAAGGTAGGCGTAAAGCAGAAATACAGAATACGGACAGACTCGATGTTCTAGACAGACCATCTATCGCAATCCCACAGAGTCATTTGGTGAAGAAAAACGGGCATTACTACCTTGTTGGAGAAATCCTTAATACAGATAATGTTCCAGCATTTGTTACTATAGAAGGCGTATTATACAACAATGAAGGGATAGAAATATACAGAACAAATGCAGACGAGCATCTCATCCACAATTTATTTCCTAAAGAATCTTCACCATTTAGAATCAACTTTGATAACTGGGAAGGCATAAGCGAACATCAAAAGAGAGAAGTATCGAATTTTGTCATATTTGCAAGAAGTATGGTGACGGATGAAGAGTGCTATAAATTTACTGGTGTCAGGTCCATAGAATTAGATACACATCAGCTTCAGCTTACGATGGACAACTATGGTAACCAAGAAGTCAGTATTCCACAGATAATTATTTCGTATCAAGAAGATCAAACGATGTTGTGGGTCGATAGATTTTATATGGACACTGGCATCAGACCCCAGAGACAAAAACAAGTTACATTGACGCTAACCAATACAGAAAGGATCTTGCTTAAGAAAAGAGGTACAGCAGAAAACATATTACTCAATGGAAGTCAAGCCAGCACCAGGGAAACAAACAAATTTTCAAATGGACATAGGAAAGGGCAAATTATCTACAATAACAATCTTCGAATAGAAATATTCTCAAATGGACTGGTGGGTCAATGATAAAGTCGATACAACATATTACTATTCTCTTAATATTCTGTCTATACGGTTGTCGTGAGCACGTTCCAGAATCTATTTCTGTGCAGATCGATGCAGAGATAAAACTCTTCGCTCCTGAGGGATTTGTTGTAGGAGAAAAAATTATTGCATCTATTACAACGCTTGGCAGTGTGCCTCAGGAGGCTACTCTCCTTATAGATAATGGCCTCACGATTATGACCCTTGGCGTTAGCACCAACAAACAGCAAACGCTAAAGGCACTATGGTTGCAACAAGCAGGTAGATACACATTGACAGTTATACAACAGAATAAAATTCTAGGGACGAAATCCTTCTCTCTTGAGGCAAGCACACTTATAGAACCCTTAGAAATCTACACTGGCCCCACTACCATTCTTGTCAATGGCCAAGAAGAAAGTATGCTCACTTATATACCGGCGGACAAATATGATAACGGTATCACAGAGGCTAGACCCATCAATTATAATACCACGGTAGGCTTTCTGACTTCACCTACAGATAGCGTGCGCAATATGATCAGTTATAAAAAATTAAGTGCTGACGTCAAGGCAGAAAAAATTATACTTGGTGTATCTACCGACGCCTTATCGTCGACAGAGCAGGTTGTAGAAAAAATTTCAGATTGGCCAGACAAAATAGAAATCGAAGCGATAAGACACTATCCTTATGCTGACAACAGACAATACACAAGACTGAAGACTAAACCCTTAAGTGATAAATATGGCAATCAAGTGGCCGATGGCACCCTTATTACAGTGACACAAAATCTAGATACAAAACTTACAGCTACCTACAAGTGCATCGTTATCGATGGTGTAGCCAATGCTTACTTAAGAAATCCCAACAGAGCTGGGACATACACCTATCAAGCAACTGTCGGCCGCGTACAAAGCAACAAGCTCCCGTTGACTTATAAGCAACTTGTCGATAGCATCCCCCACCAATATACTGCCGCAACAAATGAGCTGATGGTTGGACCCCTTATATCCACGCAGGGCCAATTAGTCCCTGATGGTACTGCGGTCGTGCTTACAACATCAAAGCAGATCATAACAGGTGAGACTGTAGATGGAAAAGTCATCCTGGATCTACAATCGCTTTCTGAAACAAGAGATGCCGCGACGTTGTCTATCGGTGGTCTGCAAACATCGATAGAGCTATAATGACAGACACATCCTCCTCTCGTACACGTTGGCCCTATGCCATAATACTCTTGCTCATACTTTGCTTGAGTGTAGCCGCACTGTCCAAAGTCTTGAGCTATTTTAAATCTGGTGCCGACGCTAATAATATCTACGAACTAGGACACCAGCTTTTAAGCACACATCAACCCAAAATTGATTGGTTGAATGATGATACCAATATCGGTGGAGAAATAAATCAGTATATCAGAGAGGAAATAACCCAAGCTTACTCTGATGCCTGGGGCATACTCAATAAAAGTATGGCAGAAGCGAAGGATTTAGGCCTCAAAGAAAACTTTACAGAACTTAAAACTAAAAGGCTTGGTCGAAATATATCCAGCACAACACCAATTATCAGGGATGACCTTAGCCATAAACTACAGCTCCATTTTATTTCGCTAGATCGGCAAGTTGCTAGTTTCTCAGATGTAGAAGCTACATCTACTATAAAAATCCCAGCACATAATATATCTTACGCAGACACCTCAGCTTATGCAGTAGTTATGACATTGAGTGATGGGAAGTGGCAAATCAACAAGCTTCAAAGAAAATGATAACTATACCTAATTGGTCATAGGTGCTACTGCTGGCATCTTATCTGCAATTTCTACAGTTCTATGTAGCTTGGCCATACGCTTAAAATGTAGTAGATACCAATCAGCAATATCACACATAGGTAAGGAAACAGCAGCAGCATAATTTTGTCTACCCATATGCTGTCGATAGGCTTTATCTTCAATAAGATTTTGAATGGCCAGAGCGAGACTTTCTACATCCTGTGGTTCGAAATATTCGCCAACATAACCTTCTTCCTCTATAAGTTCTTTGAGATCACCAATATTAGGCAACACAACAGCACGTCCATAACTGCCTGCCTGATGCAATACACCAGAGCTGCCCGTCGTACTTGTATAAGGAAACACGACCAAAGAGCTATCTCTAAATAAACCCGCTACATCTTCTTCCTCAACATAACCTGTATAGGTAACATCATCTACCGCCGCATACTTTTGCTGCACGCCATCTAGATACCCTTTAACATTTGGATTATCTGTTCCAGCAATAACAAGTTCAATTTTCTTACCTGTACGTTCACGTACAACTACTATTGCTTCTATAAGATCTTCTACTTTTTTATAAGTACCAAATTTTCCAAAAGTCATTACCTTGAGACTATCCTCACTTTCAGGAACAAGATCAGGCACCTCAAATGCACCATGAGGAATAAGTGCAATGTTAGTTGCCTTATATTTTTTCTTTAGGATGTGCACATATTTAGGCATCGTGACGGCGAGTACATTGGACAACAATAGTAGCTTGGTCAATAAGGTTCCTATGAAATCATAGATTTTCATCACCAACTTATTAGTTGTTATACCTGCCGAAGCATAATCGACAGTCTCTGTAATATTATGTAATAAAGTAATGGCTGGAACACCTGCCAATCTGCTAAGCAGAGGACCGAGCAACCCCAGAGCTCCCGCTATTTTACTATCTCCGAATGAAAGAAACTGAATATTAAACAAAGCAACATCAACCTTATATTGCTTAATGTATTTTACAATTCTTATAAAATTAAACACATCATTAAAAGTCCAACAAGGCACTATAGTCACTTTACAGCCAGCAATTTCTTGATCCTCAGGATACTGGGCATCTATCTTATCTGTAAAGATAACAACCTCTTCTATGTCAGATTTAAGTTTCAGATTTTGAACCAGATGATAAGCATACTCATTTAAAGTGCCTTTAGAAGGCGGGTATGGTGAGACGATTCCGATTTTCATAATTTATACTTTTATATTCTAGCACCAATTGGCACTCTAATTTTTTGATTTAATATCCCTGTTGTGACTACTATGTGATACACTACAAGCACCGCAAATAATACAAACATAACCAACAATTGAAGGCCCAAAACTGCGGCAAAAGAATGGCCTAACACCAACACAAGTCCTACTTGTATCAATCCAGCAATAACTGAAATAAAAACTGGCGCATATGAATGTAAGGTCATATGATAATACACAAAAACATTCGAACAAGAGAAGAGGCAGGTCAGTAGAGCATACTGCCATAAGTATGGCCCCATACTCCCGTACTCAGTTCCGAAAGCTAGCAACACAACTTGATTACCTGCTACAACAGAACCTAAAACCATCGACATACCAAGACCAAAAACAATAAGTAAAGACTTATAGAAAAGCACTTGATGATTCAACCCGAGACGCCTGCGCTCTATAACCTTCGGAAATAAAACAGTCACAACGATACCCGTTGCAAAAAATACTGCTTTCCCCAGAATAGCCAATGCAGCATACAAACCGGCTGCTTTCTGTTCAAACAGATGATTGACCAAAACTATATCTGCATTATTAATCAATATTTGACTCAATTCATATACGGTTATTATTTTTAGAAAAGTATAAATAGATTTTATATCACTACTGTCCCTTCTTACGCCTTCTGCATTTATCTTAAACACATACTGTGTAACTATAAATGAAGCTACAAACCCAAAGACAACAGACAAGGATGCGAATGTAGAAGGCAACAGCCACACAAGTCCTATTGTACAGACAAGTCTTATGAGCATCTCGCATAAAAAGGTATATCCGAGAGTTGCAAATTGTGCTTTGCCTTGATACTGCCCTCTGTCGAAGCACATCAAAAGATAAAAAGGTAGACCACAAAACAAGACCACCAATAACCATACAGAGGAAAGATTCAAAAATAGGAATAACGGATAAGCAAACACACACAGAGAGACAACGGCTACTTTGGTAGCCTTTATCAAATCTAATCTTAAGCTGTATAGATATTTCTGCTGCGCATCTGCGACCACCTTAGCCACCGTCAACTGAACACCAACTGCTATGAAAGAAAAAATCAATACTATGGTAGCTATAAGATTGGCTTCGGCAAAAAATGCAGGCCCCAAACATCTTGCTAATAGCAAATTCAATCCATAGTTGGCTACATTAACCAGCATAGTTATAGCTACAAGAACAAACTTGCCATCACTTCTTACCTTACGATCCTCCATCACTTATGAAGCTCTTTGGAACTGGAATACATCTATAAATTGTGTGAGATAGAGCAGCTCTTCTGCGGGATTAGATGCTGAACTAAGAATCACTAATTGTTTGCCGATCTCTTGAGTTTTACTATGCGCTATTACGAGTGCATTGACTCCTGTCAAGTCTAGAGCATTGACTTGAGAGATATCGATGTGACAGTCCTTACACTCAGTATGTATAAGATTCATTACCGTCTCTTTAAAGGACAAGGCATTAGATGATGTAAGGCTCCCCCTTACAGATAAGACCACTTTTCCTAGCGTATTGTTTGTTTCGACTTCAAAATTGTTGGATTGCATTTAAGTTCTATTTGTTTATTTAATACAACAAAGATGCGCCCTCCTGCCTCCTACAAATGAGAGTTTCGTTTTTTGGTATGATATTCTAGATTATTGGGATTGTGAGCTTTGGATCAAAGGCTATAGCTCAAATTAAGGCCGGCTTGAAAATGATCATAGGCTCCTCCTGTGTTGAGTTGTGCAGCACTGTTGTAAGCAAATTGGCCACTGAGGTTAATCTTAGACTTAAAAGCAAAACCTAACCTACCCTCTAGTTTGTAAGTAATCTGCTGCGGCGTTTCTGCAATTGACTGATGTCCGACATTAGCTTGCATCCGATATTGCCACCCCTCACTATTCATCTTTTCTACAAGGAAAAACAACTCCACGTGCCTATAATACTCGGGGGTAAAGTAGCGTGGGTCATTAAACTTATAGGATTGAAAACTACCATTGCCGCCGATTCTGATAAGGGGTACATTATTAAGTGTATAGTACAGAGAAAAAACCTGACCAACTAACCTGTTGTCATCAGACTGCTCTTGCCATTCTGTTCTAGAAAACAAACCAAGACGCTTGGTCAGCATATAATTGGATACAAGACTTAGATTACTTGTATATAAATTCAATTCCAATAAGGCTTTATTTACATCATTGATATCACGCGTGTAAGCCATTTCAGCAAACAGCTTTTGAGACAAAAAACCAGTTAACTTCAACTGATTGGTAATCCTTGTTTCACTTCTATCAGTATACTGTATACCGACTGCCGCTAGCCTAGCGGAAAATTCCAGGCGTTTATTAATTTTTATACGATCACCAAAGGTGACACTTTGTTGAGTCGTCATAGCACCTTGAGCATCTGTTAATTGTCTATAAGAAGACTCCATAGAAATTCTGTGTCGCTCAGCAAAACCAAAATTAACATTGAGACCATACCGACTGGAGCTATTATCGTTAGAGTCTATATCACGGCCATACTGTAGACCAAAATTAGATTGCGTTGCTGTTGTGATCTGGCTGCGCAGAGCCTCTACTTTAGGTACATCGATATACTGTTCATTAATTCTATCTAGCGTGGCTACCGCCTCTGTGTACCGTCCAGCTTTGTATAAATTAAAAGCAGATTTGAGCAAAATAGAATTGAAAGCGATGTGGGCCTGTTCGTTATCTGGATCGAGTGAGAGCGCCACTTCCATATATCTTAGCGCCTGTACATCCTTATCAAGGGCGGCATTGGCATTGGCATAGCCATAGTTGGCTACAAAGGACTGTGGATTATCAACGACCAAGGAAGCATAGAGGGCCAGAGCTTCTTCATACGAACTGTTCCATAAGAAAGCCTCAGCCACATTGAGTGCTACTTCTGTATCTTCTGGATACTGAAAAGACAAATCCTGAAGAACAGCCATAGCTTGAGGCAATGCCCCGCCAAGACCTAGTGCTCTAGCATAACAAATATTGACTGTCTTGCTATACGCTTCTGGTAGCGTCTCATCGGAGAAAAAAGATATGGCTGCTTCATACTGACCATTCTCTAACAAATCGAAACCCGCCTCTAACTCCGCCTGACTAGACAGGTAGCTATAACTACAAAAGAAAACAAATACCATTAAAGTAGCTCGCATAGATTGCAAGATCTTAACAATCTTTATTGGACTTGTACTTTTTAGATTTTCGGTACAGTTGATTAGATTTTTGACAAGCTGCCATCATTCTATATGAGATTGATAGAACTCATAACCATCGGCTTATGCGCTCTACTAATAGGAATAACCTTTTTTCCTATAACTAGAGAATTATCCTCAATATCAACAACTTTATCAAGGTTAACGATATAGGATCTGTGGACTTTTAGAAATCGTGGGTAACTCAATCTATCGGCTAGGGCTTTGAGCGCGCCATATATGATATGCATACCGCGCTCAGAGATAACTTTGATATAGTCTCCTACATTTTCGAAATAGAGAATTTCATTATATGGAAGGCGAACCAACTTACCATCCGACTTGACATATAACTCTGTAGCAGCTGAGCTGAGCGCCACTTCGTTGATTCTTTTATGTCGCTCTTCTACTTTTTCCATTGCTTTCTGAAAACGCTTAAGCAGAACCGGCTTCTTGATAAAATCTGTCACCTCGTACTCAAGTGCTTCATATGCATACTCACGATTAGAAGAAGTCAGGACTATTTGAGGCAGATAACTCAAGTTATCTATGAGCTCTAATCCTGTCATCTCTGGCATCTCTACATCGAGAAACATTAAGTCAATTTCTTCCTTATTGAGAAATGACATAGCCTGCTGAGCATCTTGAAAGACACCAGCCAGATTTATCTCAGGCCAACTTTCACAACAATTCCTAAGCGCTTCTATTTCCATCAGGTTATCATCAACCAGTATTGTTTTCATAGCTTACTTCTTAAAAAAATTATCTCAACGACAAGTTTGCCTTCTACTATCAATGATCTCGATGCCCTCTAACTGCCGCTTGAAGGGACCTATATTGTGCCTCAACCGAAGGCATACATTCACGACATTTGATGCCAAGTGTATCCACTAAAGAGATAACTGAATTTTTCTCTTGTCTCGCTAGAGTTTCTATCTGGGCAGTTAGCGTACTTAATTCAGCTAGTCCTACCCAAGTAAAATTATTCTTGATTTTATGTGCAATTGCACGTATAGTAGGATAGTCTTTGTGTGTAGCAGAGGCTTCTAAAGCATCAAGTTCGTGATGGATAGAACTAACAAAAATGCCAAACATCTTTGCACCAAAAGAAAGATTGGCGCCGTAGGTAGTTGCTAAGAATGTCACATCAAGACCTTTGTCAAACTCAAAAGCGCCTCGGTTGTCAGATTCAAGTGTTTGAGTCAGATCGTCTACAAGTTTATCCATATGTTGTTTTAAGATCGCAAAGCAGCAATCCCTTATATAAGTTCTAGTATAAATAAGACAAAAAAATAGGTCATAGACCCCTACTCAGATTTCAGCGCAGTATTAGGAAAACAATACTTGCTCAACTTATGATACAGATCTATTGGCGTAAAAGGCTTGCTGATATAATCGTTCATCCCAGCTTGGATAAGCTTATCGATAACTCTATCTGATATACTCCCAGATACAGCAATAATGGGCACACCTGGTACTTTCCCTTCTACCTTGGATAGTGTCTCCTCTATTTCTCTTAAGTGCCTAACACTTCTAAAACCATCCATAATCGGCATCATCAGATCCATCAGAATAAGATCATAGACCTGCGTCCTTGCCAGATCATAAGCTTCTTGGCCATTTCTAGCGTGGTCATATTTCACATTCCATTTATCTAACATATGACCCAATACAATATGATACATCTCGTTATCATCTACTATCAAGACGCGGATACCCGACAGATTAGGATGAGATTGAAAATCAAAATCATCTCTATTGGGCAACTTGGAAAAGTCACCTACAACTATAGAATCTAGACCTACACGCATATGTTATTATTTCCATTCGCAGTACATCCGCTTATCTGCAATCTTAGCCAGTAAGCGCTTTGGGATGCTATTCTATAAGGGGGACAATAAAACTACTATCTACCCCCTATTATGTTGAAAACTAACTGAGGGCAGGTTGTGTATAAGGATGAAGCTATCTAGAGAGGGGCTGTAGGCAAGAGAGAAATGAAGTCTATACAATCAACTGTATAGACTTAGCTTATTGCTTCTTTATGAATTTAATAGCCACTTCATTGAATTCTAGTGGCTTCTCTACGTTGACCACATGTCCACAATCATCAACGACATGTAACTTAGAAGAGCTGTGATTTTTGACAAGCTTGGTGATAGAGGGTAAGAACATATAATCTTCAGATCCCATAATATAGAGCGTAGGAATACCAGAGTCCTTGATTCTAAAATACTTGAGCATAGGATTGACCTGTGCCGCCAATCCAAACCACCGCTTAAATTCCTTCTGGTACAACTTCTTTGCCTCCTTGACAAATAAGACGCGGGACTCCTTATTTTTTTCAGAAGGCATCACTACATGGGCCAGCAACTTATACAAGAAGAGATAAGGCACTACAGATTTAAGCGTATTGCCCATACGCATCAGCAATTGTCCTCTAAGGTTTAATTGCATAATCGCTCCACCCATAATCATACTGAGCGTACGATCAGGAAAGCGCTCCGTCAATTCTCTGACTATAATCGTCCCTAAGGAGATTCCTACAAAATGTGTAGAGCCAATCTTTAGATGATTGAGAACCTCTATGACATCATCCCCTACTTTCTGAAAGGTGTACGCTTTTAGATTAGAAAGACCCATTTTCTTGGATCGGCCATGACCTCGGAGATCTACCAGAAGTATATTGAAGTGCTGCTTGAACGACTTGATCTGCTTAAACCATATCGCACTACTACCCCCAGCACCGTGGACAAAGGTCACCCAAGGCGCATTTAGAGACTGTTCATATGTTGCGTAGTGTAGCATTTTAGCAATCAGTAAGATACCTGAAACATCAATTGATTGCAAGGTAATGAAACAAAAAAAGGAAGGCTAATTGTAGCCCTCCCTAATTTTTATGTTTGACAGATTACGTCTTAATCTAGTACAATTTCAAACTTTTCTGCACCATCTCCCATTCCTTTTGCACTAATCTGCTTATCTGATACCCCTAAGGTCACTAACATATCGTGAATAACCTGCGCTTTCATTTTGCTCAACTTCTTATCGCCTCCTGTAGCTTGTACCGTGATCTTAGCATCTGGATAAGCCTTCAGTGCTGCTGCTAGACCCTGTACTTCATTCTTGGACATAGAGGTTATTTTATGAGAATTAGGATCGAAGGCAATCTTAGATAAACTGTAAGCTGCAACAGTCTCCCCAGAACTCTTCTTCTTAAACATACCGCCGAAGGTATCCTTAAAGAAGTCTGCTGTTTTTTCTGCGGCACCACCAACTGCACCACCAACTGCTTTTCCAGCATTTCCGACGGCCTTACCAGCATCTCCTATCGCCTTACTAACTTTACCCAATAGCCCTAGACTCTTACCCTCTTTGTCAAAATATTCACCATCCTTAACTGTAAATTCTCCACTCTTGAGATACAGCTTACCATCTTTCATAAGGTTGCCATCTGCATCTAGTGACAGGGCATTCTTCATCATTTCTTTACCCTTGTCCATAGCATCCCCAGCCGCTCCAGCAACTGTACCTGCCGCTCCCTGTGCTGCTGCAGCGATATCAGACGTTGTAGTTGAACTGCCATGGCTATGTCCTTCGTGTACAGTGCCATCAGCGTGTGTATGGGTCGCTGGCTTTGACATTGTAGTCGTCTCTGTAGAAGGTTGAGCCATTTTCTTTGCTGCTGCACCATCTTCTTTACCTTGCATAAAAAACCATCCTGCACCCAACAATAACACGAGTGGAATCAACCACTTCATAAATCCACCACCAGAATTTGTTGCAGCTCTAGCAGGAGAAGACTCGGTGGCAGTCATCTTCACCTCTTCCACATTGTCTCTAAGATAACTGGATAATCCCTTGGCATCAAGGTTTTTCTCTTTCACTATCTTGCCTACAGAACCCATAGCGAGAGGTGTTGCTAGATTCACCAACTTAGACTTCGCATCTCCTGAGACACCAGGTATATTGACATCACTGAGTGAAGAACCAAAGATAGACTCATTCATCTTTCCGCCTACTTGCATCATGTTCTCATTAAGATCCAAGTTGGCACCAAGTCCATGGTTTTTGATCATATTGAGAAGTGAACTCGCCCCACTCTCAGTAGAGCCTTTACTGGCGATGCCTCTTAATATTCTTGGCATAATTGCACTGAGGGCAGTTCTTGCAATCCCTGAGTTAATCCCGACCATAGAGGCTACCTTATCGACGAGGCCATTAGACATCAGTGACGTGACAGTATTTAATAATGACATAATTA
>CALFUU010000087.1 GCA_937929835.1 uncultured Saprospiraceae bacterium
TAGTTGATTACCACCAAATGTAGTACTGCGGCCATCCTCAGTGTAAATCGGTGTCAACCCAGCATTGTAACGATAATACAGACCTACTCCTACAGATCTAAATTGCTTGTGTACTCGAGCTCCTAAGGCAAACGCAGGAAGTGTTTTATTGAGTCCGTCTTGGTCTGTAGTGATCATTAAGTTCTGGCTACTAAAGGCTAGATTATTAACCGCCACATCCAATAATTCGTTATGAACATCAAAAATACGCTTGACACCCAAACCGCCTTCCACGTTTAAGTTAATTGATTCCCCTTGTACAACATTGTACGTCAATAGTGCAGCGACATTAACAGCTTGTATTCGGTGAGCATTGGTCAGATCTACTAAAAGACTAGTTACCTCTTGATCTACTTGTGCATCTCTATTAATTAGTGCGGCACCAGAAAGAAAACCTAGAGGTGTGGCCATCCCCAGGGCTACAGAGTTGGATTGATTTATCTCACTAGCGATATCATAATCGACACTAGCATTGTGACCAGATATAAAGTCCTGTCGCTCATAACCTAAACTTAGATCTAAACTTAACTTAGAATCAAATGGTATCGTATAGCCGAGACTTGCAAACCAAGTAGACGCATCTCTACTAAAGAAATCTGCTCCGCTCACTGCAGTATTAAAGTTATCGTTAAGTGCAAAGGCCGTCTGTCCTCTCGCTACTTCTGTGAAGAATCCTTTTTTGTTATGATGTGCGCTATATGGCAAGACCCGAGCAAAAGGCATATCTAGCGGGAGATATCTTTCAGAAGAGACAACACTATAATTAGGCATTAGAATGCTTTCTATCCTTAAGATAGGAGCAACTTCATCTTCAACAGTTTGGTTATGGGGAGTAAGAGATTTTTCAATTTGTTGCAGTCCGGCTATGTCTTCGACTCCTTGACGATTATTAATACGCCCGCTTTGATTCGAATCCAACTTCGCCGAGAAGAACTTAGAAGGTTGCTTGAAAGCAATTCCATCTGATTGGCCCTTTGATTTTTTCTGGGCTGCGCTACCTAGGTGTGATTGATCAAATATATTTTGAACATTAATATTTGGAGAAGGATTCTTTTGAGATATGCTTTTTGCGGATGATTTTTGAACTTCAGATTGTTGAGACTCCAGATTAGTTGAATTGGCATCTTGCTCGGTAGTATTATCTCTGGAGAGGTAATTCTGATGGGCTTCAAGAGTACTTTTTTCTATTGCCTCAGAACGGTCCTCCTTATAAACTTCTGAATTGTTATATCCTGAGATCAGAAAGTAACCTAAGACGAAAACCAATACAAATAGTCCAATGAATACAAATTTCAATTCTGATCCAAAGACAGTTTTTTTAGTGGGTACAGCATAGATTCGCTTCTCTACGTCACGCAGCACCTTAGGTTCTGGCACAAGCCAGTCTTCACCGTCAAGATCTGAGGTGTCAAATTTTTCCGACCATCGATTATCATTTATGCTCATACTCGAACGCGGACTTGATTGTTTATTTTATTTATCTGCAGTTGCAGCATTCTTCTTGCTTTCATCAATTGGGTCTTGGATGTGCTCGGACTTATATTCATCATAGTGCCTATCTCTCTGTGATTATAACCATCAATGACATAGAGGTTGAATATTGTCCTGTATCCCTTAGGCAACATATTGATATAACCCAATAATTCTTTTAATGACAGACTGTCTATTGCTTGCTCATCGGCAACTAAGATATCCATTGTTTCTCCTAACTCGTCAAAATCTCTCAGCACAGACTTTTTTCGCAAGTATTGTAGACAGACATTGACAACAACTTTTCTACACCAGTATTTCAATTGACCTTTACTCGCATCATACTTAGGTAAATCTCTATGCATAAGTACTAAGGCATCTTGAAGAAGATCTTGAGCATCTTCCTTACTGCTTACATAACGCAAGCAAGTCAAGTAAAACCACTTATTATACTTCGCATAAAATTGTCTGAAGGCTTTTTGGTTGCCTTCGAGAATTTTAGTTCGCAGTAATATGTCTTCTTGCTGACTCACACACTAGTTTGTAAAGAAAATAAAACAGAAGCCGATATTGTTCACACCGACTCCCGTCTTTCAACAATTTAATTTTTGATTATTCTTTTTGTGTAACTATAATTTCCGCTTGCTAGCCTCAATATGTAGAGTCCTGACTGTAACTCACTTATATCAAAAAACTCAGAATTGGCTACATTTCTCCACTGTCTTACAAGACTTCCATCAACACTGTAAAGCTCGATATTGGTTGGTTGTCCATCAAGACGCTCTACATCAAGTTGGAACATTTCAGAAACAGGATTAGGAAATATTTTCACCTCGCCAAACTCTGAATCATTGACACTCGTCGCCTGAACCAACACCGCATCTATCACGTGGACGACGCCATTATCGGTCACAATATCAGCCATCGTTACGAGAGCATCATTGATCAATACACCCTCAGCCGTAATGGATACAACAATATTATCACCGTTGATTGTCGTGGCAGATTGTCCATCCACCAGGTCTGTAGATAGGATCTCACCCGTAATAACGTGATAAGTTAAGACCGAAACTAGAGCACCAGAAGGATCATCTATTAACGATTGCAACAATCCTTCAGGAAGGGCCTCAAAAGCTGCATCAGTTGGCGCAAATAAAGTAAAAGGTCCGTCTTCACTCAGCACGCCTCCCAAGCCAGCTAAGCCCACTGCCGTTTCTAAGATCGTGTGCTCAGGACTATTGACTACTACATCAACGACTGTGATTCTCGGTGGTAGCAAGACAGCATCAATAACGTGTACTATTCCATTTTCTGTAATGATATCGGACACTGTTACTTGTGCCTCATTGATGAATACGCCGTCAGGATTAATGGACACCTCTATATTCTTTCCGTTGACTGTCACGGCTGATAAGCCATCAGCTAAACTCGTACTCAGTACCGGAGAGGCGACCACGTGGTAAGTCAATATATCTGTAAGTGCGGGTATATCTCCCAAGAGAGCATCCACGGTGCCAGGAGGTAAAGCTTCAAAAGCTGCATCAGTGGGTGCAAATAAGGTAAAAGGCCCATCACCCGTCAGAGTCGTCTCTAGGCCAGCTGTCAAGACTGCGGCCTCCAGTATGTTGTGGTCCTCACTATTCACCACTACATCTACAACAGAACCTGAGGGTGGTAATAGAACAGTATCTATGACGTGGACTACTCCATTGTCGGTCTCGATATCTGCTATAGTTACTTGTGTATTATTGATAAATACTCCATTGGCGGATGCACTGACATAGATGTTTTTGCCATTGACAGTAACAGCTGTTTGGCTGTCTACAAGATCAGAACTGGGTACATTGGCAGCGACTGCGTGATACAAGAGCACTTCTGTAAGTGCAGGTATATCTCCCAAGAGAGCATCTACAGTACCATCCGGTAAGGCTGCAAAAGCTGCATCTGTAGGCGCAAATAAGGTAAAGGGTCCCTCGCCTGAGAGTGTCGTTTCTAGACCAGCTGCAAGTACGGCGGCCTCTAGTGTGTTATGATCGTCGCTATTGACCACTACATTTACAACTGTAGTCGTCGGTGGTATGAGCACAGCATTAATTACGTGCACTACGCCATTGGTCGCTTGGATATCTGTTACTGTGATGTTAGCTTCTTGGTTAATAAAGACACCATTGGAACCGATATTAATTTCGATATCTTTTCCATTTACCGTCGTAACGATTAAGCCATTACTCAAATCTGGACTATCTAATCTTCCCGCAATAGCGTGATAGGTCAACACTGCTGTAAGGGCTTCTGGATCAGCCAACAGGGCATCAACTGTACCATCAGGCAATGCCGCAAAAGCAGCATCCGTGGGGGCAAATAATGTGAAAGGCCCATCTCCGCTCAAGGTCGTTTCTAGACCCGCGGCCAGTACTGCCGCCTCTAACACTGTATGGTCTTCGCTACCGACAACAATATCGACGATGGTCTGCCCCGTAACACCTAGCGGGATTAAAAAAACCAAAAGAACTTTGTATAAATATCTCATATCTAGAAATTTTCTTGTTAAAAAAAACAGACTACAACTAGAGAGTGCAGAGATGTGAGGAAGGGTTGCCTCGAAAAAATATATTTTCTAGAACTCTATTTTTTTATTAGCGTGGATATGAGGAGCTAGGATTTAGTAGGGACAGTAGAATTAACCCTACATAATATTTGATAATATAAAACTGTCTTGTATCAACCTACAGTAGTGGGCTACTAATAGCCATACCGAGCACAGAGACGAACGCAGGCTTATGCAGAATTAATTATGGAAGTCCATTCCCGTGAACCCTAGTTTCCAGAACAGATTGCATCAATATGAGCAGATCATAGAATCCTCTAATTATTCAGACTCCAGTCATAATCACCAAATTCTATAGGAACACCCTTGGCAACGGTACTGGAAGCATATTTTCTGATATAACTTTCTAGATTACCGAAGTCTTCTCCATACCAATCAAAAATCTTGGATAAAGTCAACTTGTCAGGGCTGATGGTATTGTGTGCAGAATTGATAAATGATTTTGTTTGTTTCTCTAGATTGCTTTCGAGATTGTCTGCTGTCCAGGCTTTGTTGAGGAGCGGAGGGCAAGACTTGGCGGCACAGTTGACAGCAAAGTGTATTCTCGGCTCATTGTACTTAGGCCTTATGATATCATTCTCTATGTTATTAAGTGAGAGATTCTGTCCATCTATCTTTATCCACTTGGTATCCCAAGGCTTTCCCCCATCTAGATCTGTTATACTAGCTATCGGATAATTCTTGACTATTTTCTTGATGGTAAAAGCATTGTAGGCATTGATCCAAAACGCCAATTTTTCTTTTTTTGACTTGCCGGTTAGAGATGTCGTCGATAAGGTCTTAAGATAGCCATCCAGCACCGCTTCTTCACTCTTGATACCTGCATAGTCTACTTTTCCACTGTTGCTGACGTACTTTTTGAGTAAGGCATCAAAAATTTCGTGCATAGGGGCAAACTTTGTGACAGGTGCTTTTTCAACTTTCTGTACTACAGGCTTGGGGTCAGGTTTCGCGACGATTTCTGTTTTCGTGGGTGTAGGTTTTTTTGCTTTAGGAACTACTGAAGCAACTTTTTCTGTGACTGTCTTAGTGGCCGTCTCTTTAATCTCGGTAGTTGTCGCTTGGACTTTAGTTTCCACTTTCTCCATTGCAGCCTCTACCTTCTTCATCGGCTCTACTGCTACTTTTTCTGTCATCACTTTTACCTTACCGTCCATTACATCTTTGGTGATCATCTTCTCTTGCGCAGTTTCCACTTTTGCAACCTCCTCTACTTTAAACTTACCCATAGCCTCAGGCGCAGTTGCCTCCTTTGTTAACATCGGCTTGGTTATGACTTCCGTATTCTCTTTTATCGTTGCTTGTGCAGAAGCAGACTTGACATCTTGCTTACAACTTGTACTAAAGACAAGCGCCAGCAGTCCTATTAATCCTAGAATATTTTTCATCGTTTTGTTTTTTGTATCTGTCTATGGCACTTTAACACTATGCCTACAGATATGTTTGGTCAGAAATGTGAATCAAAACTTAAAGTCTGCTCTGATAGCCACATTGCGTGGTGGCTCTAGTACGCCTGGTCGCAGTGAATACTCCATATTGGTCAAGTTCTTACCTTGAAGGCTCAGCTTCACAAAGCCCAAATCATAACTCACCCTGCCATCCAGTCTAAAAAATCCACCCGCGTTAAACTCTCGATACTGGGCAATTTCATTGAGCGTAGATAAGAATTGATCTATAGTGACAATCTGAGAACTGTAGTTATAGGAGAAGCCTATTCCCAACTTAGAAATCGCTAACTCAGCATCGACCTTGTAATTATGCTTGCTTCTATATTTCAAGAAGTTAGGGTTGTCATTAGAACTGAGAGGTGCCGTCACACTCCGTCTTATCTCTTCATTGATATCAAAATCTTGGTACGACGGATCCAGATAAGTATAACCCATTAAGTAATTGATGCCTACTTTCTTGGAGAAAGGAAAGGCGCCTACAAAATTGGCTTCAAAGCCATTGATAACTGTATTGCCCACATTACGAGATTGGAAACCTAGTCGCCCATCTATCTCACTAAAAGTAAATTCTAACATATTAGAATACTCTGATCTAAACATCGCTACATCGAGGTAAGCAGAGCCATAGCCCAACTTAAAGCTCCTCTTGACACCCAGCTCAGCAGTCCATCCTGTCTCGGATTCTAGTGTAGGATTAGGTAGAATAAAAAATCCACCAAGGTCTGTAAAAATAAAGCGCTCAGCTATGGTCGGAAATCTGTACCCCTGCCCCCAAGAGCTTCTTACAAACCACTTTTCGTTGATAGCATAATTGGCCCCAAATCTACTGACGAGCCTACCCTCCTTGAGTCGACTATCATCGCCCGCGATCAAGACATTGCTCTGTTGATTGTTCTCATAACGCGTGCCTGCTGTCAGGGTAAGTCCACCTACCTTTTTATCTAGCTGAGCGAAGGCGGCATAGTTGTCATTGGATAAATCTACATTGCCATACAGCTCAGAATTTGTTCTGACCAAGTAGGCAGAGAGACCAGCCGTGTACTCGATGCCCCACTCCTTTTTATTGCCCGTATATTGGTATTCCATATAGGCATTGCTAGATGTTGTTGCCTGTGCTGTAGTGCTGCCATTATTGAGCTTGTAGTAGCGGGCGAGCAATTTATGCTTGTTATTCTTCTTATCATATATGGTCACTTGCGGATCGATATAGTAGCGCTTGGTTTCTCCAGCTGTCAGTGTTCCTGCCCATCCACGATAGGCACCGTCTCTAGCATTTTCCCATAAGAGATAGCTAGCAGAGTTTTTATAATTGTACATCGCATTGAGCCCAAAAGTGATTCTGTCGGTGAGTCTGTATTTTAAGTTGGCAGATAAGCGATATCTATCTTTAAAACTATCGATGTAAACGGTCTCATCTAGCTCTAAGAAACCTGCTGCGACAAGATCAAGCTTTCCGAATTTCTGCTTATGGGTCAGACCTGCGGATAGCGTATGCGGGTTAATGTCTGTATCTGTCCACCACGCTTTATCAGGATCTGCTGGCGTACCATAGGCTCTATATGAAAAGAAGCCTTTGGTCTCTGGTTCTGAGGTAGCATACCCTGTTCTAATGTTGATTATTCCATTGAGTGCTGCCGAGCCATAGAGTGCAGAAGAGGCACCCTTGAGCACTTCTACTTGACTGATATTTTCTACAGGAATATCATCCCACAAAGGTCTTCCTGCATCCGCTTGTAGTGCAGGGACATCATCTATCAAGAGCATTGCGCGACTCCCCGCTCCGTAAGAATATCCTGAGCCCCCTCTGATATTGGCTTGGCCATCTATCATCTGCACCCCTGGCACCTTGTCCAGCAGATCACTCATTATCGTCGTATTACTGCGCTCTATGAGATCTGGTTGGAGCACACTGATAGATACGGGTGACTGAGCCAAGCTCTTCTCATATCGTGAACCTGTTATCGTCGTCGTCTCGAGCAAGGTACTGCTTTCATTTAGTCTGATGACAAGGCCCATAGCCTTATCTGACAAGACGACTGTATGGTCATCATAGCCTAGATACTGAATGGTCAAGGTCTTACCAGAAAATGAGGACTGCCCTTCTAATGAAAATTTCCCTTCATAATCGGAGGTCGTTCCCAAGGTCTCCCCAGAGGATAAAATCGTAGAGATAGTAGCTCCTATAAGCGGCTCTTCTGTACTGGAGTCGATGACTTTACCAGAAATAAGTCCTTGAGCTTGGACAGCTATAGCCATCCCTAGGTATAGAAGTATCTGGAGATATCTCATAGTTCTAGAGTTGAGTCAATCAAATTAGGTATTTCCTACCTACCATAATATATATCTAAGCGTTTTGCTTGTCTTATACGACGTGCTTGACCATATCCTTGACCATCCCTTGCATATTGTAGTCGGGTTGCCAACCCCAATCATCACTGGCAGTCCTATCATCAATCGTCTCTGACCAGCTATCCGCTATTTGTTGCCGTGCATCGGGTTCGTAACTGATGGTCGCCTCTGGATAGTACCGCTGTAATTCCTCAAACAACTCTGCTGGCGTGAGAGAAAATCCACTCAAATTATAGCCCATAGAAGTAGAGAGTTGGTGCACCTCCGCTTGCATTAATCCGAGTGTAGCCTTGATAACATCGGGCATATAGATCATAGGTAGGCGGGTATCTTTCTTGAGATAGCAGACATAGTGCCCTTTTCTTTTCAGCTCAAAAAACATCTCTACAGAAAAATCAGTGGTGCCCCCCTCAGGTATTACTTCATAGCTTATGACACCAGGATATCTCAGTGAGCGCACATCTAAGCCATAACGTGACTTGTAATATTGATTCCATAGCTCGCCAGTAATCTTGGTAATCCCATAGACAGTAGAGGGCTGGAAAGAAGTGAATTGCGGTGTCATCTGCCTAGGTGTTGTCGGACCATAGACCCCTATAGTACTCGGAAAAAAGACTCTGTCGACATTATGGCTATAACAAGCTGCCAGCAACTTTCTATGTGCCTCAAAATTGATGTTCCATGTCAAATCGATGTTTTTCTCTCCCTTAGAAGATAGCAAGGCTGCAAGATGATAGACGTGATTGATTTTATGCTCCTCTAAGAGTGCAACAAAGCTCTCCGTATCCGTAACATCTAATTGGGCAAAAGGCCCCTCTGCCCCCTCATCTCTATCTCGTGGAATGAGGTCGGTCGACAGTACATTTTCAGTACCGTGCATAGACCTCAAGGCTCGGACGAGCTCTGTGCCGATCTGACCACCAGAGCCAGTTACTAAGACCTTAGGTTGTTTTTCCAAAATCACTAATTAAGCTGATAAATGGGGCGGCCGGAAAACGACTGCAATTACAGGCTGAAAGTAGTTTTTTTTAAGGAAAAGAGAAAAGGTCTGCATACACCATTGACATACAATGTCTCGTAAGCACTTAACGTATTACTTATACTTTAAATATGATTGTGGTGATTATCTACAGGTGGGTTTCTTCTGCGGACAATAAGAGCTTATTGCCACTTTATGGTCGGCTAGAAGCAACAACTAAAATGGCAACGCCTCCAGCCCTTTTACGATCCCATTATGGTGATCCACCTCAAAGGCGTACGTATCTTGACCATTGCTGATGATCAGGTAAGGAATCTTAAGTGCAAGATTATATTGAGCTATCTGTAGGCAAGCGTCCTGTGTCAGGGCTATCTTAAAACTCTTAAACTCAAAGAGATATTTGGGAAGGGACTTATCGTAGATGACGAGATCATATCTTTTGTCCCGCTCACCTATCCTAAGGCTCTTCTCAACAGCCATCGAGGCAAATGCAAACTGATGTGCCTGATGCAGATACTGTAGCCACAACTGGCGCACAAGCTCTTCTGGTTGTAGGAGAATTCTCTTCATCCGCACCGGATCCAAAAAGTAGGTCTTACCGTCCTTCTCGATTAAGTCTAGCGAAGTCTGATAAGCAAATAGATCAAAATTTATTTTCACGAGATAAGTACGGCTTCTCTTTCGACTTGATTAAGTTTCTTAATCTTGGTCGTTAAGCGATTCAATATCTCAAAGCCATCCGTGATCATTTCATAATTATCGATAGAGACCAACTTAATGCCTGCTGTCTTTAGGTCTTCTACCAGTTGACGTTGTGGCACCAAATTATGCTCTGGTGCTGCAGAGAAAATACCATCTTCTATCAATATTAATGTCTGGGTCTGCGTATCCGTCAGGAGTGCTGGTATAAGATTAACACCAGAGGCATTGGAGTGCAATCCTTTGACGCCTTCTGAAGCCAAGTTTTCGATGAGCCGCGCATTCTTGACATCCGTAAGGAAAGAAATAATAGAGACTGACTTCAATTGGAATATTTTGAAATTCTTATTGTACTTGTATAGCTCTTGACCCAAGTACTTAGAGGCGCGATTGACTTCAGATATTTTTAAGTTCTCAAAAGAACGATTAAGTTGACAATAGATGTCTCCAGAAGCAGCGAATTCCACCTCAGGTTGACGACTTTGCAGTGTTTCCGAATTGATGACAAATGCAGAATCATAACCAATAACTAAGTTGGACAGCCAGTTCTCGGTATGTAAGACCTTAGGACAACTGTTGACAAATACGAAGGTATCTATGTACGCCATCTTCTCGACATTTTTCTCATAACCCGCTTTCGTCATTATCAAGAGAGGGAAGCGTTGGACGGCATCGTGTCCAGATTCAGCGAGGAAAGAACACCACTTGGTCGGTGAGGTGGGCCACTTCATACTGTGTGCAAAATGTTTCTTCTGTAGGGGTGCTGCAAATTTTTCCAAAAGTTGCTTGGCCTGCACATCTAGTCTATCTATAGCTCTATTGGCTGATCTTAGTGCTGGCTTGGTATAGGCCAGATAATATTGTAGATACAAATTCTTAAAGGCAGTACCCCAGAACTGATTTTGACTCGTCAGATATTTTATCAACTGATAATCTTGTGGCGTCATCTGAGCGGAGTAAGCTCTCCATCTGATATACTGCTTGTTATCTTCTAGAAAAAAGAGTCCATATTCTACAAAGCTTATAAGGTTCAACAAGTTTTGCTTTTGATGAAAAATGGAGGTGCTCTTGCGCTCAGGTACTTCCTTAAATACATTGAGGTCTTGTAACTCTTGAGTCAACTGATTGACTTCTACAAGAAAAGCTTTAGTGGTATCGCCGCCTTGTATTGCTGGCGTCATACGCATAAGCTGCATCTCTAGGGCAGCATTGAGTGCTCCTTCATCGGGATAATCTGCTGATAATTCTTCAGCTATTCTTTTTTCTAAGAGCTGATATCTCTGCTTGACAGAGGCTGCATTTTCCAGAAAATCTTGTAACACAGACACCACGGAAGATATATCTCCCAGCTCTTCTAATGTCCCATTAAATGGATCTTGCTGCTTGGCATATTCAAAGGTCAGGTCATATCTGGTCTCGATCTCTTCAAAGAAATCTTTCTTCTTTTTATAATCCTCAAAACTGTAGGGTGGTTTGAGAAGCTGCTCCTCTACATCAACATGCTTGTAAGGACCAGACTCTAGCTGGTCATTAATATTGCTGACAGAGTAATTGCCGAGTACAGGTGCTTGAAGATGTGAGAGGGCTTTATTGGCCTCAGTGATATATTGTGTCACTGTCTTGGTCAATTGAGCACTATCAATCAGCGCACCACTCAATCGGGGCTTCAGCGTTTCTTCTTCGATTTTCTTGGAGTGGAAATAATTGAGGTTGATCTGCTCACAGTCATTGATGATCAAGCTGAGCTCTTTGAGACCGTACCGAGAGAGCAAATAATTAAGATGAATAAGATCATCTTCCTTATCGGTTACCAATACTACTTTCTGACCTTCTGCTAGTCTGTCGTAGGTGGACCAAAATCCAGTCATCAATGCGTGCTCTCTATTGCGACATTTGAGGACATAATCATTGGCAGTGGGATTGAGAACAAAATCCTTAGAGACAAGAGAGGATAAGCGCATTGTAGTGATTCTTATTTGAAGCCTAAAGATACATATTATAATTAATTATTATATGTATCTGAACTTAGACCTAGAGCCTTTTGTTCCCCAACAAAAAAAGGTCCTTTCCATACGCTATGAAAAGAACCTTCCTCAATTATTGGGTATCGCCTATCTCCGTTGCTTAATTGACGATTCCACCAGATATTTTTGTTCCATTTTTGTACTCATACTCCATTGTCTTCCTACCCTCTTCATTGTACCAAGTCATTATACCATGTTGCTTACCATCCTTAAAGTTGGTCTCTTTCTGCAACTTGCCATCACCGAAGTAGTCATATGAGGGACCGTTAAGCTCATTGGCTTTATAAGTCTTTGTGACAGTAGGCCTACCGAACTTGTAACTAGAGACTATTCCATCATATTGATTATTGGCATAGTTGACCTCCGTTTCTATCTGACCTCGATTATTGTACTCATAATAAGGGCCATTAAGGGCGCCGTTAGAATATGAGGCGTAGGTCTTGATCTTACCGGCCTCCTCTCCATCATAGTAGGTCATCCAAGCACCATTTTTAACACCATTGACCAAAAAGCCAACCTCAGAAAAATTACCTGAAGCATCTTTTTTGAAAGCCTTAGTGACACCACCGCCAACATTTTCTGTCTGGTAACCTTCTAGAGGTGCCGCGGCTCCACCCCCACCAGAACTGTTACATGAGACTAATCCTAGCAATGCAACAAAAAAAAGTAAGTGTTTCATATTACGAATTTATAACATACGAAATTACGGTAAAAGCACTATATACTTCAATTTTTAGTGGAAAAATCTCTATGAAGCCTAGGTGAAACAATTCCAGCACGTAAGAAACATGCAGATCCTACAGGGTATCTATAGGAAGACTTAAGCCCCGTGGTTAGTCTCTAAAACCCTACTGTGCACTAAGCGATTTACCCTATTTTCGTTCTCTCATTTCTGGATATTAAATCAAGCGCATTGGAAAATAGAGAACTGGCCAATAAATTCAACCTACTAGGTAAACTGCTCGAATTACACGGCGAAAACCCCTTCAAGACACGATCTTACACCAATGCTTACCTCACCATCAAGAAGTGGCCTGACAAAATCATAGAGCTACCAGAAGAAGAATTGGCCAATATAAAAGGCATCGGCAAAGCCATAAGAGCTAAAATAGTAGAGCTTGCAGAGACTGGCGAGATGCAAACGCTTAATCGTTACCTGGACCAGACGCCACCTGGCATTGTGGAGATGCTAGGCATAAAAGGGTTTGGACCAAAGAAGATTGCCGTCATCTGGAAAGAACTGGAAATAGAAACAGTCGGCGAGCTGCTTTATGCCATCAATGAAAACAGACTCAAAGATGTCAAGGGCTTCGGGGAGAAATCTCAAGCCTCCCTCAAAACACAACTGGAGTACCATCTCGACTCAGCGGATAAGCTACTCTATGCTGTGGCGCAGCGCACTGTAGACCAACTGCTCGACCAACTCAATGAAGCAGTACCCGACAACCAACATACCGCAATAGGAGAAGTCGCTAGAAAGTGCAGTACCATAGAGCAAGTCGATATACTGACTACGTGTGAGGCACCTGTCATTAAGGCTTTCTGTGAAGCGCACCCCGATATCACAGAAGATGCGCCTGCGGGTTATCGACTACACAATATCAAACTCCACTTTACCCATACCCAAGACGATAGGTATGTCAAAGAACGAGTACAGTTCTCCTCTGCACCAGAGTTTTGGAATAATCTAAATATCGAAGACAAGACTTATCCTAATGAAGAGGCTGTCTTTTCAGAAAACGAATTGCCTTTCTATATCCCCGAATATAGAGAGTCCGATAATCTAGATTACATAGACGACTATCCTGGCCCTCAGAACATTATAGATCAAGCCGATCTTAGAGGATGCATCCACAATCATTCGACTTACAGCGATGGGCTGCAGAGTATTGGCGATATGCTCGAGGCAGCCTTAGATAGATCTTACGAGTACTTTGTTATTACCGATCACTCCAAGTCTGCCTTCTATGCCAACGGGCTATCGATAGACCGCCTCTATGCGCAATTGGATGAAATCCGAGAAATAGATCAAGATCAAGATGAGATAAAACTGTTCTCTGGTATAGAGTCAGATATCCTCGCCAATGGCCACTTGGATTATCCTGACAACGTGCTCGCTGACCTGGACCTTATAGTTGCCTCTGTACACTCTAGTCTCAAGATGGATAAAGCCAAGGCGACCAAGCGCTTGATCACAGCAATAGAAAATCCCTACACCTCTGTACTGGGGCACCCCACCGGTCGATTGCTCTTAAGCAGACCCGGCTACCCTATAGATGCTGCTAAGGTCATAGACGCCTGTGCAGCCAATAATGTAGCCCTAGAGCTCAATGCCAACCCCAACAGACTCGATATCGACTGGCGGTGGATCAATTATGCCATATCTAAAGGTGTCTTGATTTCTATCAACCCAGATGCCCATAGCATTTCTGGACTTGATGATACAGCCTATGGTATCGCCGCCGCGCGGAAAGCAGGTCTGCCTATCTCTTATTGCCTTAATGCGATGGACTTAGATGAGTTTGAGGAATGGCTAGAAGAGCAGCATAGCAAGCGGCCTTAGTGATCGACGATGTTCTATGAGTCCATAATGATTACAAAGTGTTCATTTATTGTTAATCGCTTGTTAACAGACTAGATTACGGGTATTCAAGGGCTTAAACATCCTATTTATTAAAATATATTTGCACCAGTTAATTTAATTCAGAAAATACAAGCACATGAAAAATTTAGGATTTCTAATGGCTCTTTGCGTTTTGCTTATGGCATCTTGCAAGAGCGACACTGCTACTACGGCTACAGCTCCAGCGGCTCCTACAGTAGAAGCAACTGCTAAAGCTAACGAAGTAAAGCCTGCGAATAACCCTCTAGAAGCAGCAGTACCAGTAGGTCCTGTTACATCTATTGAGTTCGCAGAAACGGAGTACGACTTCGGAACTGTAACAGAAGGTGAAAAAGTTACTCACGTCTACAAGTTCAAAAACACTGGTCAAGAGCCATTAATCATCAGCAACGCAAAAGCGACTTGCGGATGTACTGTACCTAACTGGCCGAGAGAGCCTATCGCTCCAGGTGATGATGGTGAGTTGACTGTAGTCTTTGATACTAAGAACAAAGGTAAAGTCGGTGGTCAGCTACAGACTAAGAGAGTTACTGTTACTGCTAACACTGATCCAGTAAACAGTTATGTAAACATCAAAGGAAAAGTAGAGAGAACTGCTGCTCAGCAAGCTGAAAAAGACGCTGCCAAAGCAAAGCAAGCGGGATAATCCTCTGATTACCAAAGTATTAAGAACTGTCTACAATCTAATTGTAGGCAGTTTTTTTTATGCCCTATGGCGTACTGAATTGATCCCTTCAAATGTTAAAAAATGCTATATCTAAAAAAATGGCTTAGAGTTTGCATTATCACAAAACGTAATATGTAATCATAACTTTAACTAAGCATAAATGGGAAAATTAATAAGTATATGTGCAGTCGGCTTGACCATCGTTCTAGCTGGCTTCTCATACTCAGGGACTCCAATAACAACCAATAAAACCAATGAGCTTACTATAGTCGATAATGAATCGCTCACACTAAAAGTAGAGTCTGACGACGATTTTCGATTCTTTCTCAAAGCAGAATTTGACGAAGCAGAGCAAGAAATCAAATTCATCACTAAAGAACCTACCACACAAATTAGAATCTACAATCAAATAGACGCTATGGTGTATCTCCTTCCGATTGGCTCTGATCGAGTCAGAATAGGCAAAAACTTATTCGAAAAAGGAGATTATAAGTTCATCTTCGACATAGAAGGAGATAGAAGGATGTATACATCTAATCTGACAGTGCACTAATAGTGCTCATAGATACAAGATGACTCAGATAAAATAGTTTCTCATAAAACTATATTTGACCTAAAGGGGTGTCCATTAGTTTGGTTACCCCTTTTTTCTATTATGGGTAAGAAACTTCTTAAGGCCCATCATAGCTCTATAGCGATGGCTGATGGCGTTCTTCTCTTGGTCCCCCATCTGCGCAAAGGTTCTATCATAACCATATGGCATAAAGATGGGGTCATAACCAAAGCCCTCGTCACCTTTCATCTCAGTGGCAATCTGCCCGTTCACTAGGCCTTCAAAGAGCAGCTCCCTCCCCTCCCATATCAATGCAACTACCGTTCTAAATCTTGCTGTTCTCGATTGACCTTGAGAGAGGCCATTGAGTACTTTTGACATATTGAGTTGGGCATCTTTTTCTGGACCAGCATATCTCGCCGTATATACGCCAGGTGCCATCCCAAGTGACATCACCTCTAGACCTGTATCCTCAGAAAATACGTGACCACCTAGTTTGGTGTGGACTGCTCTAGCTTTTATCAGCGCATTTTCCTGTAGTGTCGTGCCTGTCTCGGCTATATCCCCTACCCAACCTACATCTTTGAGACTTTTGATATCTAGCCACTCTTGATCGAGTATCTGAGCGACTTCTCTAGACTTGTGGTCGTTAGCTGTTGCAAAAATTAAATCAATAGGGGTCATCTTCTATATCTTAAGAATTAAGAAATTCTGCTTTCATGGCATCCCACAAAGCTTTCTTTTTTGCAGGCTTTTCTGATAGATCTTTGAGACTATGTGAGAACAGTAAGGAGAAGCTTTCTGTCTTATAAAACCGATAACCTCTAAATCCACCATTGAGACCTAATTGTGTCGGCTTCAATCCAAAAGTAAAGACCTTCTTGGCTTGACGAGCAGCAGTTGCAAGATTGATTACCGCCCCTTCCTCCAGTTGTAAAAATGTTACTTGGGTATCGAGATCAAGCTTTACGGCTGTCAAGATTTTTTTGAGCAGTGTCTCTTGCAATAAGAAATCATCCCTACGGACGACTACCAACACCTCGTTGGTATCAGCCAATACATTCTGCGAATCTGGCAAGTCGTACACATCAAAGTCGAAAAAATCAGGATTCAAAATTATTGTCTATTTAAATTTCATAATTCAGAATATAATTCTGATACATTGGCTAAACTAATGCTAAAAAAGAATAATCTAAAATTAATTAACTTTGTTACATAATTAGAGTTGTGCAGTTACGATTTGCGAGAGGCACTTATTTATTAATCACGCTGTAAACCCCTTCCTATGGTAGAAACATCCACTTTGAAAATTACTACCGTTGAAAAATCAGCTCTCGACACAGTTGATTTCAACAATCTTGCTTTCGGAAAGACTTTTACTGACCACATGTATGTTGCGGACTACAAAGATGGAAAATGGCAAAGTCATAGAATAGAGCCGTTTAAGAATTTTCAAGTACACCCAGCTAATATTGCTTGGCATTATGGTCAGGCCATTTTTGAAGGAATGAAAGCGACTCGCCATCAGGATGGTACACCTATGTTGTTCCGACCAGAAATGCATAGTGATCGTATCAATAAATCTGCAGAAAGATTGGCTATGCCGCATTTTCCTAAAGAATCATTTATGGAAGCGGTTACAGAAATCGTTCGCCTAGAAAAAGAATGGATACCGAAGGAAGAAGGAAGTGCCTTGTATATCAGACCGTATATGATCGCGATGGACGAGTTTATAGGTGTACAGATATCACATACATACAAGTTCATAATCTTCTGTTGTCCAGTAGGGCCTTACTACAGCAAGCCATTGAAGTTAAAAGCAGATGATCAGTACATCAGAGCAGCCGTGGGCGGCACTGGAGAGGCCAAAGCTGCTGGAAACTATGCAGGATCCTTGTTGCCAACGCAACTTGCTAAGAAGGAGGGCTTTGACCAGATTATGTGGCTAGATGCCAATGAGCGACAGTATATACAAGAAGTCGGGACGATGAATATCTTTTTTGTCTTCGGCAATACCGTTGTGACACCAAGTACCGATGGTGCTATACTTAAAGGCATTACGAGAAACAGCTTGGTGCACATCCTTAAGGATAAAGGCTATAACGTAGAGGAGAGACCTATCTCTATCAAAGAAGTTATGGCCAGTGCCGAGAGCGGAGAGCTAACAGAAGTCTTTGGTAGCGGTACGGCAGCAGTCATCGCTTATGTGGAAGGCATTGGATATAAAGGTGCTATGGCCAAGCTAAATCTGGATACATACAAAGTAGCGCCTATGCTCAAGGATACGATAAATGGTATGAGAAGTGGTCGACTAGAAGACATCCACAACTGGACTGTAAAGGTCAGCTAACACGCAGAACATCCATAAGAATAAAATAGAGCCCTGGAGTCGATAGATTTCAGGGCTTTTTTATGGTATAAATATGCATTGTTGGGGTTACGCCTCTAAGTAGTGTAAGAGCTTATAATAATCCTTTAAGCGCATACGAGGTTCGTCAGATCGCAGATTGCGCAAGATGGCCGGTTCCCTCCAGCTCAAAAACTTGGCTACTAGTCTAGACAATCCGATTGTGCTTAGCATAGATGCAGCCTTCTCGAGTCTAGTTTCTAGTGAGATACCTGCTGCATTGAGTTTCTTAAGATTGGCGACAGCATTTCTTGTCTTGGACAAGAAGTGATCGGTCTTATCCAGTTGTAGATGGACGATAGCATTATCAATATGTAAAATTGGGACACTTTGGTCCTCTAGTCGGTTGGCAAAAAGAATATCCTCATACCCATAGCCTTGTAGGCCTTGATCAAAGCCTGTTTCCAAAAACAACGCTTTGTCTATCATGAAGTTATTAGAATGAAAATAAGTTATGGGTGCTCGTTGTCGCTGGGCTAGGCTGACTGATTCTCGCTCTCTCCCATAAGTCCAATGAAGGATATAAGGTGCAGACATCTTTTCTGTAGGATATATGCGTCCTCCCGATACCAACGGCCTATCAGTGTGCTTCAAATACTGAGCAAGTAAGCCATAACGGGTTATCCCAGAGTCCCCATCCAAAAATACCAGTTTGTCATATCGCGCATCTGAGGCCAGCTTTTGGCGAATAGCAGATCGACCTAAATTGTGTGTAAGTTCGACATAAGTCACATAAGGTAAGTCAGCAACTGTACTGTTGATCTCCTTCCATTGATCTTCAGACCCATCATCATAACATCTGACATCACAGTCTATATCGAGCGTACCGATCTCATCAGACAGATCTCTCAAGAGACGCGTAACATCTTGGTTATAACAAGGTATGAGTACCGAAAACATAAAAGCTAAGGTAAGTCTCCTCACCTTAGCTTTCGTATCAATCTTATTTCTTAGTAGACTTTATTAGAATGTGAGCAAGTGGCCCATCTCCTCTTTCTTAGTCGTCAGATAACCTGAGTTCTTGCTGTGTGGCTCTATCTCGATAGGCCTTCTCTCTACCAGTTCTATATTACTAAGTCGTACAGCCTGTAGTTTGAGTGGATTATTGGTGAGTAGATTCACTTTGGAGACGCCTAGTGATTCGAGTATTCTGATCACCTCGTCATATCGTCTACCATCTACTTCTAGCCCGAGAGCTTCATTAGCTTCTATGGTATTAAGACCTTCGTCCTGCTTATTGTAGGCTTTGAGTTTGTTGATGATTCCGATGCCTCTGCCCTCCTGTCTCATATAGACGAGTAGGCCTTTTTCTTTGGCAATGGTTTTCATACCCTGATTGAGTTGCTCACCACAATCACATCTCTGTGAGTGGAAGAGATCTCCGGTCAGGCACTCTGAGTGTATACGCATTGTAACGACATCCGAAGGGTCCATTTCTGGATGTACCATAACGATGTGCGGTGCATAATTGGAGGCGTTTGATTTGAATGCTAACATTCTGAATTCTCCCCAGTCTGTAGGTATTCTTGCTTCGGCTTCTTTGATTAGTTGACTTTTCTTCATAGCGACTATTAAAGAGATTTAGTTTTGATTTGGTTCATTAACTGCCGTATTTTTTACTCTATTTCTAGATTTTCCACAAGCTTTACTACAGTATTTAACAGATTCCCAGTCTCTTTTCCATTTTTTTCGCCAAGAAAAAGGGCGCTGACATACGAGGCAGATTTTGAACGGGAGCTGTTCTTTGTGTCCTTTCATTTGACTAGTAACTCAAGGGAAATTGGCTCTACCGCTTAGAAATTTTATTCATTGAAATATGCTTTTGACGAGAGCATCTAAATCTATCTATCTCGGGGTTGCGCTTTTTAAGATGCTTTTGGCTGACACCGCTGTGTACTCTTTTCCTCCATAGCTTAAAGCTAGACGACTTGAGTGTCCGCCTCATAAGCTTAATGACTTGGCTTTCACTTAAACCAAATTGGAGCTTTATCGCTTCGAAAGGCGTTCTATCTTCCCACGCCATTCCTATAATCCTGTCCAAATCTCTATCTGTGAGGTCTTCATACATACCTCCGTTTAACATCATAAAAGCTGAAGTGTTTTGAGAACTGAGCTCCCACCTTGTATACCTTATCAATTTCTTAATTAGGCTCGATAGTTCCTAAGAAGACATTAAAAGTTCCTGTTTGCGGGTTAAGCACAAGTTAAAGAGACCGTGCACATTGTTATATTGTTCTATGTTAGGTGTGCAATCATTTACTTCACGACTAACACAAAGCCTATGACGAACTACTATGTGCTTTACTATTCTAAACGGCTCTTATCCGTAAAACTTAAGATTCCGAATTTGGATTGGCATTCTGTAACCAGAACAACTTCAACAGACTACTAGCCAATCAAGGAATCTGAATCAGATGGCATCAATACTCAAAAATAAAATCTGATGACTTCCTAATCAAAATAGAAGTGGGTCCTGAGCGCTCGGGAATCGCTTCTGTTTCTTTTGTTCCTTTATTGTGCGATGCGCAACCAGTAAGATCCGCCGTGCCTTTCTACATTCTTCAAATTCTCATGTGCCCACAGGTCTTGAATTACAGAGGCAAGAATTTTGTCTTGAGAGACGAAGTAGCTTGGAAATAGAGTCACATATTTATCAGGGTTCGCTAAGAGATACATCGCCAAGCCATACTGTTCTGAGTAGGCTCTATCACACATAAATTGTGGATAGTCAAATGGCAAGTAGATATCGTGTATGTGGACAATCACGCCAGGCTTGAGTAATGGCAAGACTTCCATATAAAAAACCATAGAGTCTGAGTTAGGTAAGATTCTATGAGAATTATCTATAAAGAGGACATCGTTTTCTTCGAGACTTAAGATGAGATCTAAGTCTACATTTTCAAATGGCTCTCGGATAATATGCTGAACAAGTTGATCTATTTCTGCTCTTGGATAGGGATCAATAGACGTAATTTCCATCTCTAAGTTACCGTCTACTTTTGCTTTATAAGCAACCTTGGTAGAGTTGCCCGAACCCACCTCTACGTACTTTCGCGGCTGGTATTGGCGCAGTATGGTATAGATAGCTATAATATCGAGCCCCGGCAAAAAACCGTTATTGTAGACAGGTAGTTGGGGATCCGTCTCTGTACTTGCCTTTTTTATGGAATGAAAAACGTCTATGTAGTCGAGCGCCTTCGTCAACAACGCTTTGTAGGCGTCTCTATGTTGCTCTACTATAGCGTTGAGCTGTGGATGGGCAGGATTGCCGTGACCATAACGTGGCTTCATATCCACCTTATAATCTAAAAATAAGCTCTGAAACTTGGGATTAAGGAAACGGTATATTTTTTTTATCATAGATACAGTCACTATAGAAGCACAAAGTAATCAAAGTCTACATATCTGCTGTCGACCTCGTCAAGAAGACCTTCTTATATTCTCCTATTGAGCTATAATTAAGTGAGACAATGATCATCGTCATTATTACAAACTGCACCATACCAAAAGTAGAGCGCGGTAGGTGTAAGTGTACTACACAAATGAACTCTATACCAAAGAGGAACAAGAAAAAGACCAGAGGTACAAGGATAATGTTTCTAAAGCTATACTTGATTGGTTGATAGTGTTGCGCTGCAAAATAAAACAATATGGCCATCAGCACATTGGCCGCAAGTGTAGCATATATCACCCCCCATATTTGTAAGGTAGGCACGAGTGTATAAAAACACGCGACCAAGACGACCATAACAACAAATGATAGAGCTGTTATGACCCCAGACCGCTGAGCAAAGACCAGCTGTTGGTAAAATAGTTTTCCATAAACCAACATAAAAGTTGCCAAAGCAATCACAGTAATATAGTCTTCTATTACGTGATAAACTGTCTTAGAAGTAATGAGCCAGATATTGCTCCCTACAAGAATAATCAGCGGTATAATCAGTAGAGGCACATTAACTATCATCTTGGTCAATAACGAAACCTTCCCTTCTTGTAGGCTCTGTGTCCTATCCGCAAATATTTCAAAAAGGAAAGGTCGTATAGCATTAACAACTGCCTCTACTAGTATGATTATAATATTAGCCAAGGTCAATAAGAGAGCAAAGACCGCAACGATGGAGAGATCTGCATATTTCTCTAGCACAAACTTTCCTCCTCGTGTCAGAACCCAATAAATGAGCAGATAAGGAATTAAGGCCACCGAGAAGCGCAGTGATTTAGAAATCATTTTCTTATCAAACTTCCAAGTTATAAGGTTGGGCTCTCGATATAAAATAATCATCAATACGAGCGCATTACCCAACAAATTACCTATGACCAATCCCAATACGGATAAGTCTAAAAATATGACAAGACTAAACTGGAATATAATGGTCAACAAAATTTGAGCACCGACTACAATTACATATCCAAGTAGATCCTTCTCATTGCGCAGGTATACAAAGTAGACCATATTAATCTCGAAGAGCAAGGCACTGACAAGTACAATCAAGCCATAGGGATAAAACTGTACCAGATCCGAATGAAAAAGTGACTGGAAAAGCCACTCTCCAAAAAGCAAAAATACAATACCCACTACTCCAGCTATCAAGATGCTAAAACTGAATATATTGCTGAGATACAGCTTGAGCTTAGCCCTATCGTCAAGATAATCATAGTACACCGTCAGCATAGCACTACTGAGCCTGAGCGTGGACAAGATCATAAAGAAGGCACCGATAATGACGAGGATATCTTGTAGACCATACTCCGTCTCACTCAGATAATAGAGATAGAAAGGCGTAAGAATGATATATATCGCCGGCCTTAAAAAATTCAATACAGCGTAGACTACTAAGCCTAGAAAGGGCTGCTGTTCTGCTTTTTTGTTAAAGGACTGAAGGAATTTTTTTGGCAAAGAGTAGAATCTTAGAGTAATGAAAAAGCATAATCCCTACTCTGCTCTCATATCTATGTAGGCTTTAAGATCCGCAAGTTGTTGGTCACTCATTTTCTCCAATGGATATTGAGGCATATATGATCGCCTTCCAGATCTAGAATACACACCATAACGAGACACTTGGAAGATTGAATGTGGGCCATAACCCTCTGCTTTCTTGCTTAAGTGCTTAAAAGTCAGTTTTTCATCATCTAGTTGTAGATATGAGAAGCGTCTATCTTGATGGCAATGTAGGCAAGAGTTCTCATAGACCATTTTTCCATTTTCAGGATGGCCTATAAGATTGGGGACTAGTCCTTTGGATTCGGCTGCTGAGCCGAAGTGTGCTGGAGACCCTAGCAGATACTTTGATTTGATCAAGTCGATGGCCTCATCTTGTTTATCCTCAGAGTCGATGGCTAGATAGATCGCATCTAACTCCTCCGCAGAAAAGTCTAGGTCTGATAACTTAAGATCAATAGTCCACAGATAGGCTAAGATCGACTCCAACTCCCAATCATGAAGCTTCCTTCCTTGTGCACACTCTACCGCACACAATTGTATAGCACCTCTTATATCATTTCTAGCGGCATCTACCAACTCTCCATACTTGAGATAGTAGTCATCGTTATAAAAAGTTTCTCTATTGACAACACCATATAGCGTGGTACCTTGTAGAAATGGCAAACCATTTTCTGCAGTGTACTTCAAACGAGCCTCTGGATCACTCTTAGTGAGATCAGGGTCTTCTTTTTCTAAATTATGGCAAGAAGTACAAACAAAGTGCTTACTCTGAATCTTTGTCTTACCTCCACCAGGTCTAGTAGAAAAACCTTCTTTTATAAGCGTTTCTCCCCTATTGGCAGAGACACCAAACTCACGTGTATCTGGCAAATTATCTTTTCCTGTATCACCTAATATAGTCAAGACTTTTGAGACTCTTAAGTCTTCACTGAGATCAAGATCTTCCTTGGCAGCCTTGTCTGGGCTAATCAAAGAAGCGCCAACAATAAATGCCAACGCCAAAAATCCTACACCTGCGATGCCAAGTCTGTACTTTATCATAACTTAAACTTTCGGGCTATGGTAAATCCAAATCGATATTCGCCATCAAGCCAGTCAGATTGAGTATAGGGTATATAATCTGTCTCCATGATGCCAGTCGAATTCGTTAAGTTCATTTGAAAAACGTGGCCTCCACCTGTTTCCCATTCGATGCCTATACCTAGAGGATAATGAAATTGTCTTTCACCATCTTCATCTTCTTCACTCCTATGCTCAGAAAAAGGAATTGTCATATCGAAAATGAAAGCGAAAGACTTATTCAGCTGAAACTTAAAAGCACCGCTCACACTCGGTAGACCATTGGTGTCCGCAAACATTCTATCCGAAGCTGTGGGCACAATATTTCTATATGTCCACTGAGGAGAAATCTGAAAAGCAAAGCGCTCGGAAACTTTAGATGCAAATATAGCTTGAACTGTATAACTCACTCTGTGTGCAAATATTGGGAAGAAATTGATACGACCTGGATCGGTTCCTTTTGGCATAGTCGATATGGTCATCAAACCCGAGAAGGCTGCACTGAAAGGACTACGTTCTCCTTGACGCAGAACTCTGTACTTGAACAAGCCACTTACATTTTGCTTGAGAAGACCGCTCCCCTTGGTTCGCATCAAGCCAATCATAATGTTGTCTGTTAGGCCATAATCAAATTCGAAAATGACATCCGCAGCATTTTCCAGTCCCCATAAGGTCTGCCATCCTCCATTGATATCGCCAAAACGATGACCTATTCGAAAATCTAATATTCCTTTCTGTATGGTCTCAACAGATTGAGAATTGATGACTCTGGTATCCTTGAATGTTTGATGTGTACTTTTATCCTGAGCCTCTAAGGACTGAGAGAACGACATCAAAAGAACAAAAAATATAAAACTATATAGTGAATGACTATTGTGCATAATTGTAGTGTATACTTAAATCTAATTTTCTGGAAATTCGGCATTAATCCAACAGGTAAACAAGGTCATATGATCTTCAGATAAATCCGTTGGTCCTGCTGCATTGTTAGGCGGCATACCAAGAACTGGGTCTTCTGTCCGGTTGATAACTCTATCCATTATACTGCCTCCAAAATGTATTTGCATACCACTATAAGAAGTGTAATCCCCCGGCACACTAGGTGTCGCACCATCGTGACATCCCGAGTAAGCACAATTCACATCTACGATCTCCTGCATCGTTTCATCGTAAGTAGGAGGCGCATTCTCATCACAATCCACAGCAGTCGGAATAAAACTATCTCGAGTACAAGCAATAAAAACAAGAATAAGGACCCAGCCAAAAAACATTATCTTTTTCATAATCGTCCAGATTTAACTTACCAAAGCCAGTTGTTAAGGAAACCCGCAATATTCCTTAAGTCTCCTAGCAAGAAAATAAGCTGGCATTTAGAATGACAAGTTTACCTCTTTTTGACGTATAATGAAAACAACTTATGCAATGGATAATGGATTAGCGGTATACAAAGGCTTGATAATGAGGGCTTTTGCCGTAATAGCACTACCAAAAACGAAAAAATCAAGCTATAAATGAATCCTAATAGCCCCTATTGTTGTTAGAGCCATAGTAAGCAGTAGATTGCTTAATTTTGACCTCACATTAAAGAAATAATATGTACCCTATAGAACTTGTTATACCAATGGCCAAAGACTTGACAGACTTTGGATTTGAAGGACTGTCTACAGCTCAAGAAGTGGATAGTGCCTTAGGATCAAAGGAAGGCACAGTGCTGATGGTAGTCAATTCTGTGTGTGGCTGTGCGGCAGGTAATGCAAGACCAGCTGCTAAGTTTGCGCTTCAGAATGCTGCAAAGCCAACTAAGGCGGTAACTGTATTTGCAGGCGTACATAAAGAGGCTGTGGAGAAAGCAAGGGAATATCTGTTGCCCTACCCTCCTTCCTCTCCTGCCATTGCCCTGTTTAAGGACGGACAATTGGTCCATATGATAGAGAGACATCATATAGAAGGCCGTTCAGCTCAGATGATTGCTGATAATCTAATAGAAGCAATGAATACACACTGTGCAGTGAGTGCCTAGTAGCTCTTACGCTAAAGTATTTCTTCCCATTCTGGCTTTGTTACCTCAGTCCAATCCCTCGTGATTGTTTGTACCTACATTTGACGTGGAAGAGGTCCAATTCCGATAGTTTGTAACTTCGATTGCGATAGCTTCAGTCTTGATGATGTCAGGCTAGATCCATATCTATATTGGACAGAACTGTAGAAGTTTTTTGTTTCTGTGGGTTAGATTCGTTGGTAGTGCGAGTTTATGGATGATGCCAGTGGAACCAATGTGAAACCAATTGTCCACAAGAACTATCTCGTAACGTCACAAGGATCGTCTTTATGTTTCAGACTTGTACGACCGACCTTAAAGCCAACAATTTTCAGTCCACGGTATGACTCGTCTAGTGCTAGAATAAGGTTCTATCGACAGGCACTCTGAGGAGCAAGGCGTCGTCATTATTAATCGACTTCTTTATTCCTAAGGGTAAGCCAATCCCCAAAACAAGACGCTTACTCCTCCCATAAACTTGATGGACGCATCACTTTCATCAGCAATAAACATCCATCCATACGGTAGTCGTAACAAAGCCGCTTACACCAGTATTAATAGGAAAGTTGTGACCTGACTTCAAGATACTTTGACAATTTACTTTAGATCCTTTTGTAAAAAAAAGACCCCAGCAGACAAGCTACTGGGATCCATCAGTTATGAAAAAACTATTAAACCTACTGGTAGGTTATAGATTTATATTTCTTATCTCTTAGTAGAGGTATCATTTACAATAACTCTCTTAGTAGTACTAGCACAAACTTGTACTCTTCTGTTCAACTCTCTACCTTCCTTAGTTAAGTTATCTGCTACTGGATTCGTCTCACCATATCCTTCGTGTGTGATTCTATCCATACTGATACCAGCTGCAACTAAGCTATCTGCTACCTTCTTAGCTCTTCTCTTAGACAATCTAAGGTTAGCAGCTTCAGCTCCTTGGCTATCTGTGTAACCTGATACATTGAAGAATGCCTCTGGGTACTGTCTAGCAAATGCTGCTATATCTGAGATCGACTGGTCGTAAGACTCAGACTGAGATGATCCTGAACCAAAGCTAATTGGTGCAGCACAATATCTATTAATAGTCTCAGCTCTTGTAGGCTTTCTGACTGCTGGGCAACCATCCTTTTCTGGAACACCTGCCTCTGTAGGACACTTATCATCCTTATCTGCAATACCGTCACCGTCACTATCAGGGCAACCCATAACTGTACCAGCAACATCTGGACAAGCATCATCCTTATCGATAACACCATCACCATCTGTATCTGGGCAACCTCCTACAGTACCTGGAGTGTTAGGGCAAGGATCGTTATCATCGTCAAATCCGTCACCATCAGAATCTGGAATAGGGCATCCGTCATACTTACTGACACCTGACTCTTGTGGACACTTATCTACGTTATCACCGATACCGTCACCATCAGAATCTGGGCATCCATTGTATCTAGCTTCTCCAGCTACCTCAGGACAAGCATCTTCTTTATCAATGATCTTGTCACCGTCAGAATCTGGACAACCGTTGAACTCTGCTGTACCTGCAACCTGAGGACAAGCATCATCTTTATCTATAATTGTATCTCCATCAGAATCTGGACATCCAGCATATTCCTTAAGACCTGGCGTATCAGGGCAAGCATCTTTCTTATCTGCTACTCCATCACCATCTGCATCTTGCTTTCCTAGAGAAAAAGCCAAACCTAACTCGTGTAATAGATAGTTATCATTGCCATCTGTCACCTCGTTAGCTGGGAAGTTACCATTTGCTACATTAGGAGAATCTTCATAAATACCATCATACTGATCATCGAATCCGATTCCGTATTGTGAATGCCAGAATAAACCGAAGTTATCTGTGAAGTTATATCTCAAACCGAGACCTAATGGTATGTGGAGACCCGAAGCATCTTCACCTCTTGCATCATTAGTACCAGGTTGTGTTCCGTCACCTAAGACATTGCTATAATTGATGAAACCTATTGCTCCTGAGAGGAATGGATTAAACTTCTCACCCTTAAGAAACTTCCAGTGTAAGCCTAAGTTAGCTTGGAACACATCAGATAGAAACTCGTGAAATTGTGTGTTGTCTACGGTTTCATCTATACCGTGTCTTCCTGAGGATCCCGCAAGAAATACATCAAAAGATGGAGAGAGATAATACCCTAATCTACCACCTACGTGACCTTGGAAAGGTGTACCAAATAGGAGGTTAGATCCTATATCACCGCTATACTCCATTTTACCCCCACTAATCATAATACCAAACTTGCTATCCGCAGTCTGCGAAGTCATAGTGAAACTAAATGCAAGCATCAGCATCATAAATGAGAACAATTGCTTTTTCATGTTTATCTAAACTTTAGTTTTTACCTTAAATGATGCTAAAATAGGAAAATAACCAATTTTAAAATAGTTAAATCATCACATTAATTATTATAGTTATACATAAGCTATTGCAATGCAACTGATTAGATGCGATTTAAATTAATAATGTGTTGATAGGTTTTCTAATATCCTTAAAAAACATAAAGTAGGCATGCTATAGCTCAAGTGTCTAAGGTAAGTAACCTTTGAGTGAGATGTGCCGTGTCTATATCTGACGAGACTTAAGGCAATATTCAAACTAATTGTGTCCTTGATATAAGAATTGGACGACACAACTAAAGGCGTGCTAATTATTATCTATAAGCTCGCCATTTCCAGTTATTGTAGTGCTAAGACTACTTGGATTTCCAGTATAATAGACATCACCATTACCCGAAATAGCCACATCCAATGTACCTTCTACAGTTACATAAATATCGCCGTTACCAGAATTTCCAACGTTGGCTTCTAGAGTGATTTTATGACCTATGGTAACATCCCCGTTGCTGGAACTAATGATAGTTAAAGAGGCCACCTCATCTCCTTGAAAATCTATATCACCATTGCCAGAATTGATTATCTCGACATTGGATAAATCTGGAGTTCCGCGTATATCGCCGTTTCCGCTATTGATGACCTGGGTCAACTCACCGGAAGTAACTTCTGCAGTTGCCTCTTGGTTGGTGGAAACACAATCTAGATTATCGCCAATGGTCAAAATTGCATCACTAAAATCAAACTGTATCTCATCGATGATGTTATCCTCGGCTGTCACACTTATGGCCTGCTGCGTATTGGCTCCTATTGATATATCAACAAAAGAAGAATTCGAAATTGCAGTAAAACTCTGGACGTCTACATCCCTAGTAACAACTTCTCCAGAACCTCTTGTGCATTGGTCATCATCTTGGCATGCAACAATAAACAACCCGATAAATAAAAGGCACGCAGAAAATATTCTGGATATATCCATAATCTAATAATTGAACTAAACTACGTCTAAAAATACAGAACCCAAACCATCAGCGTGGGCAGAAATAGATTGACCTTTTATTATATGAGCAGCAGAAGTAGCCGCTCCAGCTAGTACAATATCACCAGCTCGCATCACCACATCATTCTGTAGAGCCAATCGAGTTGACGCCACAAATGATGCCCAAGGGTTATCTAGAATGGCATTAGAATTACCTGATCCCATGATCACATCATCAAACACCATCGACATTAAGATACCCTCGACATTTTGTGTGACAGGCATCCATTCTCCAAGAGAAAACGCCGAAGAAGAACAATTATCCGCCACAACATCCTCCAATGAGAACTTAAAGTTTTGATATCTAGAGTCAATTATTTCTATGGCTACAGCAACGTGCGAGACGTAATCCTTAGCATTATGTAGTGTAAGTTCTGAATTGATATCTTTTGACACCTTAAAGGCAATTTCTGGTTCTGCTCTAGGATGTATAAATTTATCTAGAGGAAGCTCTTTGTGGGATTCATAAAACATCGCATCTGTAAGTCGACCCCAGATGAGATCATGTACGCCCATTTGCTCCATCTTGGCCTTACTCGTAAAGCCCATCTTATAACCTATGAGAGTCTCACCTCTATCGATTCTCTTTTGAATGGAGAGTTTTTGTATGTCGTAAGCTGCCTTGAGATCGAAGGCATGAGAGAGAGAGAATTGCTCTGTGGGGCTTGCCGTATGGGCAGCAGCATCGAGCAGCTGTGCGATAGCGTCGTTAGTCATAGATAGGTGAAATTAATGTCTGGACAAATATATCAAAATAGACCAGAGTCACTAGCGCACTTTTTTGCTAATTACATAGTATGTCCTCTACCACCTCCTGCAGACAATTGTATTTACATAAAACTTAACTCGAAGTAAATGTTTGTAATCAGCTCTACTGCAATTAACAGCTATCTATTTGACACCACCCCAACACAAATATTTGATCTCTACATAATCATCAATGCCATATTTGGAACCTTCTCTGCCAAAACCACTTTCCTTAATACCCCCAAAAGGCGCGACAGCGGTAGAGATCATTCCTGTATTAATACCCACCATACCATATTCTAAGGCTTCGGCAACTCTCCAGATACGGGCATAATCTCTTCCATAAAAATAAGAAGCCAATCCATAGTTGGTATCGTTAGCTAGTGCGATCACATCTTCTTCTGTTTCAAACTTAAAAACTGGAGCAATAGGTCCAAAAATCTCTTCACTAAAAACAGACATCTCTACACGTGCATCAATAATTACAGTCGGCTCATAGACGAGTCCTTCTGATGCACCATGTCTCTGGCCACCTGTAAGTACTTTGCCTCCTTTGTTTTTGGCATCAGCGACGACTTCTTCTACAAACTGAACTGCCTTCTCCTCTACCATCGGACCGACTACTACTCCCTCATCTAGGCCATTTCCAACTTTTTGTTTTTGTACAGCTGCAGCAAACTTTTCTGTAAATGCATCATAGATCCCTGATTGCACAAATATTCTATTAGCACAAATGCAAGTCTGTCCTGCATTGCGATACTTAGCCGCAACTGCCCCCGACACGGCCTCTTCCAAGTCAGCATCATCAAAGACAATAAATGGTGCATTCCCACCTAACTCTAAGGATAGACGCTTAACTGTATCTGCACATTGGCGCATAAGAAGTTTACCAATTTTTGTAGATCCTGTAAAGGAGAGCTTTCTAACAATTTTACTCTCAGTCATCACACTACCTATCTCGGGAGCATTATTACTTGTCACAATATTTAGTACACCAGCTGGGAAGCCTGCCTCCTGTGCGAGCTGCGCAAGAGCGAGAGCAGATAGAGGTGTCAATTCTGCAGGCTTAATGACAACAGTACATCCCGATGCCAATGCCGGTGCAACTTTACGGGTTATCATAGCACTCGGAAAATTCCAAGGCGTAATCGCAGCTACAACGCCAATCGGTTGCTTAATCGTTACGATCCGCTTATCGGAAGCGTGGCCTGGAATAGTATCTCCATAGATACGCTTAGCCTCTTCAGCAAACCACTCTACAAATGAAGCGCCATATCTTATTTCGCCTTTGGCTTCAGCGACTGGCTTTCCTTGTTCTGTTGTTAAGAGTCGAGCAAGATCATCAGCATGTTCCAGTTGTAGCTCATACCACTTTCTGAGTATGCGTGAGCGCTTTCCAGCTGTATATTTGCTCCATACCTTAAAGCCTTCCGCAGCTGCTTGTATAGCTTGCTCTGCTTGCTGAGGTGTGCAATCCGCTACCTCTGCGATCACGGAACCATCATAAGGATTCGTTACCTCAAAAGTACCACTATCACCATCTACAAAGACACCATTGATGTAGGCTTGGGTCTGGAATAATTTCGGATAATTGAGTTGCATTTTCTGTAATCTTAGTTAAAGTAAAAATTGATTCTTATACCAATTGCTGACGATCTTATCAATGGTAGCTTCAGTGTAGCTTTCGCGTATCATCTGCCCATAATGATCTGCTGTCTCTGTATCAGCTTTTATCGATTCCTGACTATGAAGCGCATCTTCATCTTCATCAGGAACGTCAAATATTTCGTCAATAAAGAGTGGAATAAAGTTTCTATGTTGAAGAATTCTTTTAAATACAAATTCGTAGATAGAACTATCATAAGGAGGTTGACCAGAAAGATCTATATCCTTACCAAATTCGTTGGCGATCTCACAAGTCAACTTCCATAACATCAACATCACTGAAGGCTTAGCCCCTAACCAGACTTGAGCATCTTCCTTTACTTGACGTCTGCGTTCTGATTCAATCTTGGCCCGAACCGCATTAGATGGAATCGGCATCACAACGGCCACCTCTTCTGATGCCAGATATCGCTCTAAATCTTTATCGTCTGTTGGTTTTATTAACTCTACAAATCTATGCCCCACTAAAGGTGCCTCGATCAACAAGAGGCGATCACTATCCCAATGTTGCTCGATCCATAAAGACACTTCATCCATCAACCACTTACCAGCTATCAGTTTGAATCCATTATGGACAGTTCCGTCTTGTATCGGAAAATGTTTATTGATAAAATCTGTCTCAAAGGATTTCCTAGCCACATCCCATTGTATCAAGTCCACAGTCCTACCATAGCTCTTGGCAATCAACTGAAACTCTCTAACATAAAGGCTCTTGCCAACTCCTGGCAAGCCAGAAAAAACAACTATCTGCTTGTGGGCAGCCAACTCATCCAATTGCTTAAACACTGGACTACTGGTCGGTATTATATTATGCAGTAACTCCATACTTATAAATGATTAAATGAATCCTTGGATCTGAATCCCAAGCGCTCCATATTATCTCTAAAATAATTATCTACATACGCTGACTTAAGGCTAATGATATTATCCAGTTCTATTAACTCAGCGACGTTATCCTCCGTATTATAGATCGCCATTGTTGCCAGACCTGTTTTCTGAGCACATAACTCTCCAGGGTTAACGACGATACACTCTCCTATTTTATCTTCACTTACCTTATGATTATGTCCAAAGAACACCGCATCAAACCGACCCGACTCAGCCATCGGCATCGCTAAGTCATCATAGTGAGAGATAAATAATTTTCTTCCATCCAATTCTAGAAAATCGTACGTATTAAGACTGACCGTGAGTTGGCTACCCTCTCTGTAGGAGGCCTTGACGATATCGACTTTCTCCCCATCATTATTCCCCCATATCATATAAGTTGGTATATGATGATGAACCAAAATTTTTGCGATACCTGCATTCATCAGATCACCTAGACAGATTATTTGCTGTACTCCACGCTTTTCCATTTCTTCCAAAGACCTGATGAGGTTATGAAAGTTTTCATGGATGTCCGATATGATGGCTATTCTCATTTAAGAAAAAAATATTTTATATTTTGTTTGTAAAGTCTATTGTTATCCTCTGGCGATGCATTCTTCCTCTTCTACCCTCTAACTTTTTTTTACTCGTCTCTAAAAAACTATGAATTCAGAACTAAAAAGCTTTACACTAAAAAAACTATGCACTCTACCCCCTGCTACCCTCTAACTCCCTAAAGTGAGAACCCCAATCAGCACTAATATCTGCTATCTACTACTTTTTTACTCGTCTCCAAAAAACTATGAACTCTGAACTCTGAACTATGCACTAAAATCTATTCTCTTTTATCTATGCTCTATTATCTAAAAACTATGAACTATGCACTAAAAAACTATGCACTCTATCCCCCTGCTACCCTCTAACTCCCTAAAAGGAGAACCGCAATCAACACTATTATCTGTTATATGCTATTCTTTTACTCGTCTCAAAAAACTATGCACTCTGAACTATGCACTATGCACTATTTTCTATTATCTAAAATCTATGCTCTATTATCTAAAAAACTATGCACTCTGAACTATGAACTATGCACTAAAAACCTCTGCACTAAAAAAAACTATCGCACCTTCGGCAACGCCTTAAACTTGTTCGTACTTGGCCAATCATTACCGACTGGAATTTCTATGACTGTAGGTAAGTCTCTGCCCTTGGCTGCGCGAATTTCATTTCGCAATTCATCCATACTATTGGCTTGGACTCCGTGGGCACCAAACGACTGCGCCATCTTGACAAAATCTGGATTATGAAGATCTGTAGCAATCACACGATTGTCATACAGTTGTTCCTGCATCGACCGTACATTACCAAAAAGATTATTATTGAAAAGGAGTACGATAACGCCTAATTTATGCTGCACAGCAGTCGCTAATTCTTGAACACCAAACATAAAGCCTCCGTCCCCTGCCAAAGACACAACCATAGCATCAGGTCTCGCTGCCTTAGCGCCGAGCGCAGTCTGAAAACCCCAACCCAAGGTACCCATATGTCCTGTACAGAGATACGTCCGAGGAAGATCTGTGTCCCAGACTATTCTACTCGCAAAGCCCACTTGTGTCAACTCGTCTACCAAAATGCCATCCTCTGGCAACTCCTCCCTGATGAGCTTAAGATAAGATTTTTGAGGCTCGAGGTAGGCCGTCTCCTTATCCCACGCTGCGGCAAACTTTTCCATTTCTGCTTTTCTACTGACACGTGGTTTGGCATTTGCCGTTAGAGCTGCATTGAGTTGGGCAACGACTTGCTTAGAATCACCAGTAAGGGCGACATCAGCTTTACGCATTCTGTTGTGTGCTTCCTCATCAATATTGATAGAGAGGAATTTTAGTTTATCATCTTGGCCCCACTTCATTAATGGCATCCTGGCGTGAGAACCTATGGCAATGCAGAGATCACAATCAGCCCAAAGACTATGTGCCGCTGGAACAGGATAACTGAGATAATGTGAACTGGCAACGATGCCCTTTCCTGTTCTGTATGAGAAGACAGGCGCTTGTAGGTACTCCACAAATTGTGTCACCTCAACAGAAGCGTGCATAGCCCCACCAGCAACAAAAACAAGAGGATTTTTTGCTTGCGCAATTAACTCAATTGCCACAGAAATTTCTGTATCCGTAACAGATGGAATATGTGGAATGATATCAAACTTCTCGAAACTTATTTCTTCAGTTCCAGACAATACATCCATAGGAATCTCGACACCTACAGGTCTTGGTCTATCAGAGTGCATCTGCTCGAAAGCTTCTGCGATGACCATCGGGGCAGCATTGGGTGAATCCACTTTGGCTGCCCACTTAGTTAAGCGCTGCATTATGCCCATCTGATCTGGAATCTCATGCAAGACACCTAGGTTCTTACCCTGCACTTTCTTGGGTATCTGACCGACGAGACAGAGTACTTTTGCATTGAGTCCCCATATCGTTGATAGCGCACCACAACTGTTGAGAAAACCAGGACCAGGTACGATGTTATAGACCGCTTGCTCACCCGTCGCTAAGTAATGTCCTAGCGCCATATAACCTGCACCCTGCTCGTGACGTGTATGGAGGACTTTGATTTCATCTCGATAATCATATAGGGCATTGTAGAGCCAGTCATTTTGCACACCTGGCAAACCATAAATCTGCTTCACGCCTGCCTTTATCAATGACCGCACGGCAGCCTGTCCTCCTGTCAGTTCTTTCAACTTGTAAGTTATTTTTCTTGTAATTTATTTCAGCACTTTCTTGAGTGCTTTGATATAAGCTTTATTGGCTTCGCGATCCCCTATCGTCACACGGATGCAGTCTTTGGCTCCGAAATTAGCGACAGGTCTGACCATCACGCCTTGCATTAGCATTGCTTCCTCTAGCTTCTTATCGTTCATCTTTGGTTTGATGGTAATAAAATTAGCTTGAGTCTTCCAATATTTTACACCGAGCTTATCAAGTGCTTTGTAGAGATACTGTTTTTCTTCGTGGACGAGCGAGACAGTTTTCTTTATAAACGATTTATCCTTGAGTGCGGCTTGCGCTGCATCCATAGATAGCGTATTGATATGAAATGGCCTCCGCACTTGAGCTAGATATCTGCCGATCTCCTCCGTAGTATAGCCATAACCTACACGCAAACCTGCCAAGCCATAGGCTTTAGAAAAGCTGTTGACGGCGATGACGTTGAGCCCTGCCTTGACATAAGGTAAGCCTATTGTAAAATCTTCTGCATCGGCATATTGATAATATACCTCGTCATAAATGGTGACGACGTGGGCAGGTATCTGAGGCAACAACTCATCGAGCTGACTCTGAGGGATATGTGTTCCCGTAGGATTATTGGGACTACAAAGGAACAAGAGTTTTGTCTTCTTCGTAATGGCCTTTAATATTCCCTTAATATCGAGGTCATAATTTTTGCCGACCATAGGCACGTCGATAGCCTTAGCCCCCAGTTTCCCTGCAAACATATAGTAGGGTTTGAATGCTGGGTTGCAGATGATGACTTCGTCGCCAGGATTAAGAAAGGCCCGTTCTACCATTTCTAATAAAGCTACCCCACTGTTATCTGTAACAAACTGGTCTGGTGTCAAGATGCCTCCATAAAAATCAGAGAGTGCTTTTCTAAAATGTACATCCGTTCTTTCTGGGTAGAGACCTAAGTCATTGATGGCTGCCCTTATGGCTTTTTTGGCCTTAGGGCTGGCGCCGAGGTAATTCTCATTAGAGGAAAGCTTATATAATTTCTTCTTTCCAATTTTGGCTTTTACTTCCGACAGAGACTTACCGCCTTTGTAGCCACCTGCTTTGGGTAGGTATGTAGGCTTGAATATTGACGGCGTAGTTGTTTTCATCATTTTGATATCATTAATATACTTATCAACGCAACACCAAAATAGATGGCAATTGTTTTAGCACCTTCGTAATCTTTAGCTATACGCTGACCAAAAAACAGCATCAATAAAGAAACTAATGATAGTACCATTCCGATAGCCAAAAAATAGGTCTTACCTGATAAAACCAATTGGAATATACCAGCACCGCAGACCAACCCCGTAATAATTTCTACGATGGCTAGTGCTCCTAGCATAGGCCCGACCATACTACCGAGGAGGGATTTAGAAAAATGGCCTTTGAGCCAACTCAAATTTCCTTTCCAGTCAAAAACTTTATCGAGCCCAGATTGCAGAAACAAGAGCATCCAAAAAATACCTATGGCGATGTACACCAAGTCCATATCATCTATATAGATTCCCATATTAACTCGATATTAATTCTGTAATTGCTGTTGCTAACTGGCGATCCTTTTCTGTAACTGTATTACCTGTATCGTGGGTCGTCAACTTGATATTGACTCTGTTGTAGACATTATTCCACTCAGGGTGGTGATTCTGTTTTTCTGCCAACATCGCGACGGCTGTCATAAACCCAAAGGCTTCTATAAAATCTTTGAACTCGAAAGTCGCGTGTAAAGCATTATCTCTTTCTTCCCACATCCTGTTGCAAAAACTGATCAATTAATAGAATCGGTAACGCCATACTGCGTCTTTATCGCCTCTAAGCTAGCAAAAAGATCATCGTAACTATCTATGATAAAGTATCTCGCACTAAATTCCTTATCTGTATAAGGCTGATTGAATACCTCTAGGAGATCAAACTTGTCATAACCTCTCTCCTTTAGATTATTGGTCTCACCAGATGAAGAAAGTATGGCGCCTCCATAGGCCTTAGCTATTCCATTCTCTCTTATTAGCCCAGCTTCCCACGTAAACCACCCATATCTACTAAAGTTCTGAATCAGTTGCTCCTTGAGTGCTGTACCATTAGGTGTCTTGGTCAGAATCTGGTAAATGACGGCACTTGACTTAGAGACAAAGTCAGAAAACTTCTTATCGAAAAAGAGTGGTAAATGCCCGACTACATCGTGAAAGATGTCAGGATAACCCGTAAAGGCTTGAGAATGCCAATCTCTCACAAAAGTAGCAGATGGGAATATTTTTCGAGATAGCAACTTGTAGAAGTCCTCACAAGGCAATAGACCATTGACTGCCATTACTCGCCATCCCGTATTCTTCTCTAGCATCCCATTAAGTTCTGAGAGATTGGGTAGGTCTGAAAACTGGTCGCCTAAGATCTCCATCCCTTTAGCATAACTATTACATGCCACGCCATCTTGTGATTCCAATACACCACCTAAGAGGCCTTTCCATCTCTCACGGTCCCCGTCGTCATAGTTATCAAAATCAAAGCCCTTAAGAAGGTCCGAATCCTTGATGTCATCTATGTTGAGTTCTGTTATTCTGCTCATAATTCATCTTAATTGAAGTGGTATAAATGTAGTCCTAAAGAGTTGACAGCGCATAATTATTCTAATATTTAGACCAAATCAAGAAAACTATTACTTTTACATTCGTAAATACAGAATATAATTATAAATACGTTGTCATTGCCCTTTGACTTAGGAATATTATTATCCAATTCTTTCAGCCTTACAATCCACTTCTTATGTCTTATCCGCTAGATGCCACCGACAAGGCCATATTAAAGAGACTACAAGACAATTCTAGACTGACATTAAAAGAAATAGCTGGACAGCTCAATCTATCAACTACGCCGGTCTTTGACAGAATAAAGAAACTCGAAAAGGCGGGTGTCATCAGTAAATATGTCGCTCTTGTAGACCCAAAGAAGGTGGGTAAAAACCTCACAGTTTTTATCAATATTTCTATTAAGGAACACGACAAGATGGCCATCAATGAATTTGTGGCTGCCATAACCCAATTTTCCGAAGTACAAGAATGCCATCACATCACTGGAAATGCAGACTTCCTTATCAAATTGGTCTTAGCGGATATAGAGGCCTATAATCAGTTTATCTTAGACAAGCTCTCCGTTATTCCGCATATAGGGCGGGTAGAATCAAGATTCTCATTGTCAGAGAGAAAATCGACTACAGTTGTATCCATTTAGGCGACGAGATTCAAACAAAATGTCTTCACACGCCGTTTATTAAGCCTAGCCTACTTAGTACATCATCTACCTTTGTAATCAGATAATACGCAAACAATGAAATACCTATCTCTTATACTGCTTTCCCTATGCATCATCTCTTGTGGATCAAATGATGATACTTCGACGACAATAAATTTCAAGCTCAAATATGGTGCTGATGATCTGGTTATGTTCGACAACTTTGACAATGATCAGGGGATGATGATCAGGATAACGGATGTCAAAGGATTCACATCTGATTTTACCCTAATTTCTGGTGATGCATCAGAAGTCATATCAGAGGTGAAGTTTCTAGAACTTGGAGATGCCCACTCGGATGTGGATGAAGCCGCAGAGGGTTACAACTGGACTGTAGACACAGAACTTCAAGACATCGATCAGGTTAATTTCAATATCGGTATTCCTAATGCGCTTAATGAAACCGTGCCTGCTGACTACAACTCTAGTAGTGACCTCTCAAGAGCCTCTGAGTACTGGACCAATTGGGAAAGCTACATCTACTTTAAAATAGAAGGGAATGCAGATTTTGACGGGAATGGCCTCTTTGAAAGTGGAGAAAATATAGTCCTTCACCTCGGTACTGAGCGGGCTTACAGAAATGTATTCTTGAATAAATCCAATGACGATAATGTTATCGCTCTGGAACTAGATATAGAAAAAGTCTTAAGCAATTACGACCTAGAAGGGATGCCTACTATCCATACTTCACTTTCTGATGCAGTTAGATCCAATATTGATGTCCTAGCCGAGAATATCAGTCAGGCTTTCCAGTAGAGATGACAAAAGGCAGGAAATTGACTTTTTCATTTTTTTCGAACATAAAAAAGCTCTAGGGAATAATAAGAAGGCTGTTAATCAGTTATAAATGACATAATGGTCAAGACGATATTCAACTTATGTTCCCTTGTACTTATTGTAGGTCTTTCTAACCTGTCGAGTCAAGTATACATTGCTCTGGGAGGCAACTATAGTTCAGTTGCCAAATCTACACTAGAACTAGAACCTATGTATCAGACAAATCCAGCATTTGGTATAGGGAGAGTTTTTAGCTTAACGGATAAGTTGCACTTCAATACCGAAATCCAATATTCTGTAAAAGGCTTCAAGACAAAGGGTGCTTACATTAGAGAAGGTACTCTATTTGTCCCTAATGCCAACTCCAATTACAGAGTGCACTATATGGATTTTGCGCCACACCTAGAATTGAGTACTGGACAATATGTTTCTGTATTGGCAGGGGTCAATGCAGGATTAAAACTACTAGAGACTTATAATGACATAACGCTGGAAGAGCTCAACCTTCCCGACCACAAAAAGTATGACTTCGGATATCTCGTAGGTGGAAAAATCAGCTATCAAGATATATGGCTGAGGCTTATGGTCAATGTAGGAGTTGTCAATATGCTAGACAACAGTCCTACGCTCGTACACGAAAGTAGAAACATCCAAATGACAGTCGGCGTTAATCTCAATCAGCATTGAGCGACGACCCATTCAATGCTCTGCTGACTTTCGATATACAACACCTCTGAATCTCGCGTACACTTCTGCACTTTTCTCTTCGTAGACATCAACATCAAACTCCGCCGTCTTGTGTGTAAGATTCAAGACTTTGGCTTCTGCAATAAGTACTTGACCTAAAGTTGCAGACTTGCTGTAGCTCATTGACCCCGTAATGGAAACTGCAACCCGCCCATAAGAGTTGGAAGCAAAAGCAAAAGCACTATCTGCAAACGCATAAGTCATACCACCGTGTAAGATACCGAAGCCATTGAGCATCTCTCGTTTGACGACCATTTTGATTTTGCAATGACCCTCCGCTATCACCAGCGGCTCTATGCCCATCCACTGGCTACAGTAGTCCTTATCCATCATTTGGGCAAATACTTTTTGGGGTAGAGATTCCATACTTTTCTAGCAGTTATTGTTCATATTAAGACAAAGACTACTTACAAATATACACCTTCAATTAAGCCACTCTTAGCCATTCAGTGACTATATTTATTCTGTGAAAACAAAAGAAACCAAGACCAACCCCAAGACCAGCCTACCAAAAGCAACCCTCAAGAAAGCCTTTTTGCTCTTGTGCCAAGCCAAGACAATGACGGAACATTATGAGGCCAATATGAAGCTGGTCTCTAAATATGTACACGCCACCTCACGAGGACACGAAGCCATTCAGCTGGCTACAGCCCTGCAGCTTATGCCGCAAGACTATGCCTTTCCTTACTACAGAGACGATTCTATTTTATTGGGTATCGGACTGCGGCCATACGACCTGATGCTGCAACTGATGGCCAAAAAAGATGACCCCTTCTCTGGTGGTAGATCGTATTACTCACACCCGAGTCTTAAGGATGATGACAAGCCGAAAATACCGCACAACTCCTCTGCAACGGGGATGCAAGCCATACCGGCAACAGGAGTAGCGATGGGGCTACAGTACAAGGAGTTATTAGGCCTCGATGCTGGTGATCAGCCCTTAGTAGTTTGCTCATTGGGTGATGCCTCCGTAACAGAAGGAGAAGTGGCAGAGGCATTTCAGATGGCCGCATTAAGGCAAATGCCCATACTCTATCTGATCCAAGATAATGGGTGGGATATCTCAGCCAATGCAGAAGAAACACGTGCACAGAATGCCTACGAGTACATCAAAGGATTTAAAGGTATCAAGGCCGCTACTATCAATGGATCAGACTTTACCGAATCCTATAAGGCGGTCAATAAAGCCATAAAGTATATCCGAAAAGAAAGGAAGCCTTTTCTCTTGCACGCTACGGTACCCTTGCTCAACCATCACACTTCTGGTGTCCGTATGGAATGGTATAGAGATGACCTAGATGAAGCAAGGACAAGAGACCCTTATCCCATCTTGAAAGCTCAGCTTGCAGACGCAGGTATCACAGCCAAGGAAATCAAAGAAATAGAAAAAGAAGCTACTCAGACGGTAGAGTCTGACTTTGAGCTGGCCAAGAGTGCCGCGGATCCATTGCCGAGTGATCTATTTACTCACGATTATGCGCCTACACCGATAACAGAAGAAGTCGGTACAAGAGTGCCACAAGATGGAGAAGCAGTAGTGATGGTAGACTGTGCACTCAAGGCTGTAGAAGAGCTCATGCGGGAAGACAAGAATTGTCTACTCTATGGGCAGGATGTGGGTAAGCGGCTAGGTGGTGTATTTAGAGAAGCGGCTACCCTAGCGCAGAAATTTGGAGATGAGCGAGTCTTTAATACGCCTATCCAAGAAGCGTTTATTGTAGGCTCGACGGTAGGGATGTCTGCGGTAGGTCTTAAGCCCATTGTCGAAGTACAGTTTGCCGATTATATCTGGCCAGGATTGAACCAACTCTTTACTGAAGTATCACGGTCTTGTTATCTCTCCGAAGGTAAATGGCCTGTCAGTATGATCCTACGGGTACCCATAGGTTCTTATGGTAGTGGGGGACCCTATCACTCAAGTAGTGTAGAGTCTGTACTGACCAATATACGCGGTATCAAAATCGCCTACCCTAGCAACGGTGCTGATATGAAAGGGCTTATAAAAGCAGCCTTCCACGATCCCAATCCTGTCGTTATTCTCGAGCACAAGGGACTTTATTGGTCTAAGGTGCCGGGCACAGAAAAGGCTAGAACTATAGAGCCCGCTGAGGATTACATTTTGCCATTTGGAAAAGCGAATGTTGTGCAATCAGCGACAAGTGCTGAGAGTATGACCATTGTTACCTATGGAATGGGGGTACACTGGTCTCTTAATGCGAGCAAGGCCTTTGAGGGTCGCGTCGAGATTGTTGATTTGAGAACATTAAATCCTTTGGACACAGAGACTATATTCCATTCAGTTAAGAAAACCAATCGCTGTCTGATCGTGACAGAAGAGCCTGCCAATAATACCTTTGGGAGAGGGTTAGCGGGATTGATACAGGAGGAATGCTTTACACATTTGGATGCACCTGTAATGGTGATTGGCTCGGAAGATATGCCGGCCATTCCACTTAATAGTGTCCTGGAGCAAACGATGATACCCTCAGCAGAAAAAGTGCAAGCCAAAATAGAAGCCCTTCTCAACTGGTAATCACCTGCTCAAAAATGGAATGAAGTGTAAAAATTGCAGTCAGCCGATAAGTCAAAATTTCTGCCCCTCTTGTGGACAGAACGCTAAGGTAGATAGACTCAATTTTTCAACTATTCTCGCCGATCTGACGGAAAGCGTCTTCCAAATGAATAAGGGTCTGCTCTTTACCTTAAAAGAAATGACGGTTAGACCTGGCCATAGCGTCAGAGATTATATTAATGGCAGAAGAGTGAAGCACTTCAAGCCTATCGCTTATGCTTTTGCTTTGTCGACTTTATACTTTTTGGTTTCCAAATTTTTTGATGCCAACACGATCTTGAATGACGCCATAGAAGGCGTCCTACTTGGAGACACAGATGCAGCAGATGGAAACTTATCATCAGAATTTCAAGGTAAACTAGATGTCATTAAAACCAACTATGCATTACTTTATGCTGGTGCTAATTCCTGTATATGCTTTAGGTTCCTATATTGCTTTCAAAGGCACTGGGTACAATTATCTAGAACATCTTGTATTGACTGCTTTCATTACAGGGCATCAAGCCCTACTCTATACTTTGATTACAATCCTTGGGGTGCCCATCAGTAGTCACTACCTAAAGGATATGTTATCACTATTGATACCCATATCATATGCCTTTCTGTTCTATTGGCAATTCTATTCTGGCCAAAATAGGAGCACGCTTATATTTCCTTTTGTGGGCTCCTATCTAATCTATTTGATATTGACAGTTGTAGTTGTGGTTATTCCGTTAATACTTTTTGCAGGGTTAAATTAATATTGCAATGAGACAGGAAAACACATAATTTATGCAAATGAAATCCAAACTACCACCCTCCCCTCCCTCCATCTTCTCAAAGATGTCTGCACTGGCCAGACAGCATCAGGCCATCAATCTAGGGCAAGGGTTTCCAGATTTCGATTGTGATTCTCGACTCAAAACTCTCATCAAAAAATATCTAGACGAGGGCCATAATCAATATTGCCCTATGGCAGGCACTATAGAACTCAGGACCACCATAGCTAATAAAATAAAAGTCTGCTATGACAAGACAATTGACCCAGAAGAAGAAATCTGCATCACCGCTGGTGCCACCCAAGCACTCAATACCGCCATACAAACTTTTGTACAGTCTGAAGATGAAGTCATTATCATCGAGCCGGCCTACGATAGCTATAGACCCTCTATAGAGATGGCGGGCGGCCGAGTCGTCGCCTATCGCATAACGGCACCTGACTACACAATTGATTGGGACCAGTTCGGAGAGTTGATCAGTGAGCGGACTACAATGATTATCATCAATACGCCACACAATCCTACTGGCACGACACTCCAAGAAGCTGACCTCTTGGCCCTACAGACGCTTATCGCCAACAAAGATATCATCCTCCTCAGTGATGAGGTCTATGAGCACCTCATCTACGACCAGGCGCAACACCAAAGTGTCTTTAGATATCCTCAATTGTATCAACAGAGTCTCGCCACTTTCTCATTTGGCAAAACACTGCACGCTACAGGCTGGAAGTTGGGTTATATCGTCGGGCCACCGCACTTGATGGAGGCTTACAAAAATCATCACCAATGGGTCATCTTTAGTGCCAATTCCTTTGTCCAACGTGGCATAGCTGACTATCTACAAGAACCGACCACCTATCAGAACCTCCCTGATTTTTTCCAGAAGAAAAGAGATTACTTGACTGCAGGGATGTCGCATACAAATTTCAAACCGCTCAATTGTAGTGGGACATATTTTCAACTCTATGACTACTCTGAAGTTTCTGATCTAGGTGATCTAGAATTTGCAGAATATATGACCAAGAAAATGGGTATCGTAAGCATCCCTCTATCTCCGTTTTATGGTGAAGACCCTCAAGACAAGGTTGTCAGATTGTGCTTCGCTAAAAGTGAAGAGGTACTCGATAAGGCTATAGAACGACTATCAATAAAAGGATAAGAAATCGAGGTACATTTTTACGATCTGACCTATCACAGCACACCCTTCCTCAGACGCAACCTACTTGATGATATAGGCGCCATCTGATTAGGTATTGATCAAGGTAAGATACAATCACAGAGTGCTCTTGAAGATAGTACTGTATGTCTTCTTCTCATAAATTGGTTTCTCTTAAGCGCATTCTTATAGACTGGAAATAATATACAGAAGTCGAGCTGTTGCTTAATTTAGAATTTAAAGATTGGACGATTAAAGTCTTGGAATGTCTGAAGTTCTAGACTACGGTGTAGAGATATACCTCGTTTAGTCAGAAATGACTAATTTGATGCTCAAACTTGCAATTACGTATGAACAAGATTTTCAACAATGCAGATGCAGCGATAGAGGGCATTATGGATAATATGACACTGATGCTAGGGGGGTTTGGCTTATGTGGCATCCCTGAAAACAGCATCACAGCACTCGTCAACAAAGGTGTGAGAGGGCTGACCTGTATATCCAATAATGCTGGCGTCGATGACTTTGGACTTGGCTTGCTCTTGCAAAAGCGCCAAATCAAGAAGATGATTTCTTCTTATGTAGGAGAAAATGATGAATTCGAAAGACAAATGCTCAGTGGTGAGTTGGAGGTAGACCTCATACCTCAAGGCTCCCTCGCTGCAAGATGTCAGGCAGGTGGAGCAGGCGTGCCCGCATTCTTTACCCCAGCTGGCTACGGCACTGAGGTGGCCGTGGGCAAGGAAGTCCGATATTTTGATGGCAAACCACATATACTAGAAAGTGCCTTGACGGCTGATTTTGCCATAGTCAAGGCTTGGAAAGGCGATAGATTTGGTAATCTCGTCTTCAAAGGAACGGCA
>CALFUU010000088.1 GCA_937929835.1 uncultured Saprospiraceae bacterium
CTATCGGTCGTAAGGTGATAGTCTCCTTTTTGCTTAGCACTCAGTCGTATTTCTTTATTGTCTTCATCGGTGACTTGGACAAATTTTTTCGACTTCAAATTATATGTCATCACATAAGTCTCCTTCTCCGTGTTTTTGAGGTCTACATCTTGACGTGTCTGTATCCTCCCATCCTTATAATTCCATATCTGGACATCTACCTTCTCCTCATCCAGTAAGGTACTGTCAGGTTCTGCCTTTAGGGGTGCTATACCGAAATAAATATGTCCTCCCTTTTCCGCAAACAAGGGTAGACGATGGCTACTGATGTGCCACGCCTCCTTCAGAAAATCACTCTTCTGATCAGCAATGGCCTTAGCTCTCCTGTCTCCTTCGATCCAGAGAAAAAGTTCTTCCTTGCCACGGTTATCACTGCTCGTATCTCTATTCGCGATAAAGGCCACACTCTGACCCTTTTTATCTATACTTAACTGATCGTACTCGCCCTTGTGATCGATAAGGGTCAGCATCTTATCTGACTTGGCATCATAGAGAAGCACCTTGTCTGCTTTTGTGCTGTCTTGTCCAGTAGTGTGGAGCACCATTTTTCCACCGCTCTCTGACCAGTTGTAGTCAGTTACAAATCCTACAGCTTTTGAGCTGCCCTTCTTGAGGTCTCTGATGAGTAATTTGGTGCCATTTCTTTTACCTTCTTTCTTGACGAGTGTGCTGTCTCGCTTCATATCTCCAGCTGCCAATTTTATAGCCACTACCCCACTCTGCTTGCCCAACTTATAGGATTGCACATTATTGATTTTCAAGACTTCTTTGGATCTCAAGTCCATAATACAAAGTGTATCCTTAGGGAGCTTTTTCTTTTTGACCTTTTTCCTTCTCAGAGACTTTAGCGTGTCTGGATGTGCTGACTTGATAAAGAGGAGATGTGATTCAGTAGCCGTAAGCGTCGCTTTTTTAGAGCAGGGATAGACATAGGTCTTTTCTGATTTCACATCGTATACATTAAGATCTGACCGATCTCTTTCGTTGGTCAGTCTGTACGTCACCCAATTTCCCTGATCTGAGATTTGCTTGTCGTCAATACGATTCCACAGTTCGTAGACTTCAGGGGTCATACTCTGCGCTGAAAGTGATAAGGGTACAATAATGATGGATAAGATTAGCAGGTATAGGTTTTTCATATTGACAAATTAATCAGAAGTGCTATAATATTGGTCATATTTGAAGTAATTATAACATAACCCTATATTCGTAGAGGTTTGTGATCCGTTTTACTATTCTAAAACTATAGACTTGACGCTAAAGCGCTTCTTGATTCATTTGCTACTGATGGCCTTGCTGGTTATCCTCATATTTGGAGGTGTTCTGATTTGGCTAAAGTTTTACACCAACCATGGTCAAGAAAAAGAACTGAGGGATTATATAGGGATACACATAGATGAGGCGAGCAAAGATGCCGAGAAACAATCCTTTGAGATGATCGTCAAGGATTCTATACATAAGGTGGATCAACCAGGTGGTATAATTATAGCCCAAAATCCTGCTGGTGGCTCAAAAGTGAAAGAAAATCGCAAGATCTACGTAGATATCACTAAGTACAAAGCCGATGAATATGATCTCTCTGAGCTATCAACTATGTATGGTAGCGAATACAACAGCAAACAGAAAGAGCTGGCTTATCTAAGTATCAATAGTAAGGTACGTGGCGAAAGACATGATGCAGGAGATCCAGGTCATATCTTAGAAGTATGGTACAACGGCAGGCTGATAGACGGAGAGAGTGGTCGGAAGAGCAACGTAAAAATAGAAAGGGGAGGCACTCTAGAATTTGTCATCAGTAAAATAGATGGTGGGCAGATAGAGATTCCTGATTTGGTCTGTAGACAGTATGGACAATTGAAATTTCTGCTACAAACCTATAGACTCAATCTAGGAGAGGTAGAAATCTCAGGTGGTGCAATCACCAATCAAGCCAAAGCCTACGTTATCGCTCAAGATCCTGAGCCTAGAAATGGAGCAACGATAGGTATGGGAGGACAAATAAAAATCACCATCCAACAACAACAACCGTTAAGCTGCCAATAAAAAAATTAACTTTTTTAACATTTTGTGTTACTTGACAGTGGTAATGTCGTCAAAAGGTGGAATCTTACAATATTTCAGAATTAACTAATCAAACAAATAATCTCTAATGTTTCTACAAAATCAAGTAATCGGTGCCGCAGGTGATACAATGGGTCAAATTAAAATGGCTCTTCAAGGTACTTTGAACACAATCGGTGAAGCTCTACCAGGCGTTATCAGTGCTTTCGTCATCTTATTTATCGGCTACATCATAGCTAAAATCGTTAAGACTGCTCTTACAAGAGTACTTAAGGCGGTTAAATTCAACGATATTGCTGATAAAGTTGGTATCAACTCTATGCTATCTAAAGGAGGAATGAAGTCTGACGCTTCTGGCCTTATGGGTAAACTAGGTTACTGGATCGTTATGTTTACAACACTAATCTTATTCTTCAACAAATTAGGTCTACCAGCAGTCTCTGAGCTACTTTCAGATGTTGTTGCATTTATCCCTAAATTAATAGTTGGATGTATCCTTCTTATCGTAGGTATGTATGGTGCTAACTTCTTGAGAGATATGGCTGTATCTACACTTAAGGCAGGAGGATTCTCTAGCCCTAACTTAGTAGGAAACATCGCTTACGGTGGTGTTATGTTCTTAGTCGTATCTATGGTACTAGACCAAATAGGTATCGGTGGAGATATCGTCAACACACTAGTGACTTCAGTATTAGGTGGTCTTAGTATCGCTGCTGCTATTGCTTTTGGACTTGGTGGCAAGGACTGGGCAGCTGCACAGATCAAGAAAGTATCTAAAATGGACTAGTCCTAATAATTAGGATAATCAGATATAAAAAGCCAGGCTGGAAACAGTCTGGCTTTTCTTTTTTGCTAATCTGCTGATATATAGGGGCTTGACACTTGGTAATTTTGATAAAATTGCCCTACTTTTGCATCCAATTTAAAAAGATCTTTAAAATGCAGGCCTTGAAACAGTTTTCCTTGCCAATACAGGGAATGAAAATTGGTTTCCACACTTATACCTTCCAACTCGACAAGAGCTTCTTCAGTGAATTTGAGAACTCTATGTTTCAGGGTGGTAACTTGAGCGCCGAGCTCAATGTGGAAAAGAAATCTGACCACTTAGTTGTGGACCTTACTTTTAGTGGTACCGTCGATACAGAATGTAATCGATGTACAGATGACATTGCTTATCCTATAGAGGAACAGTATGATTTACTCATCAAATATGATGAAGTACCAAGAGAAGAAGATGAAATTATTTATCTGAGCCCAGAAAGCCCAGAGTTCAACTGCGCCAAGATTCTTTATGATTTGGTTACCTTATCGGTACCGATCCAGAGAACTTGTGATGAGGTCGAAAACAAAAGCTGTAATGCAGAGATACTAGATAGGCTGTATAATCAAGATCTAACAGAAGACAATCAAGCTGAAGAGGAGGATAATCCCTTCAGCGAGGCACTCAAAAATTTGAAACTTAACTAACAAATAGACCATGGCACATCCAAAGAGTAGGATATCCAAGCAAAGAAAAAGAAAGAGAAGAACGCATAAGAAAGCGACAATTCCTCAGATTGCCGTATGTAAAACTACAGGAGAGGCACACCTATTTCATAGAGCATATTGGTCAGAAGGCAATATGTACTATAAGGGTAAAGTAGTCATCGAAGGCGCAGTCTACGAGGACTAATAACAAGATAAATCTTACTTTAAAGCCCTTTACCGATAGGTTAAGGGCTTTTTTAATTTAGACTCATATGAAAAAGATAATTAATTCCTCCGCAGCTCCAGCACCAGTAGGGCCGTACAATCATTCTGTCAAAGCAGGTCACCTTCTTTTTGTATCTGGGCAGATAGCTCTAGATCCAGCCAGTGGAGAACTGGTTATGGGCAACATAGAAGAAGAGACACACCAAGTAATGAAAAACATCATTGCCATCCTCACAGAAGCCGGTATGACACTTGACCACGTAGTGAAAGCCTCCGTATTTGTCTCCGACATGAACGATTATAGTCGTATCAATGCTGTCTATTCTGAATACTTTGATGACTTGACCGCTCCAGCGAGAGAACTCGTAGAAGTGGCCAATCTCCCTAAATTTGTCAACATAGAAATCTCTGTAATCGCTGCAGAGCCTACTTAACTCTCTACCTATGTCGAAACGCGTACTTTCTTGCATACAACCCACTGGTGACATCCACTTTGGCAACTACTTTGGTGCCGTCAAGAATTGGGTCAGCTTACAGGACCAGTATAACTGTATGTACGGTGTGGTCGATTACCACGCCATGACTATGCCCTACAATCCTAAAAAACTCAAAGAGAATACTTGGGAGCTGGTCTACAACTTGCTTGCAGTGGGTGTGAAGGCTGAAAATCTATTTATCCAATCCCTCATCCCAGAGCACGCTGAACTAGGGTGGATTTTCAACAATTTTGCGTCATATGGACGCGTGGAGAATATGACACAGTTTAAGGATAAGAGTAAGCAAAGCAGTCAAGGAAAAGAAGGCTTTATATCTGTGGGTCTATATGACTATCCTGTCCTACAAGCTGCGGACATTTTGATCTATAGAGCGGATTTCGTCCCTGTTGGAGAAGATCAAAAACAACACCTAGAACTCACTAAGGAAATCGCCAATCGATTTAATAATCAAGTAGGTAAGGAGTATTTCGTCTTACCAGAAATGCTACGAACAGAGACACCGAAGATTATGTCCACCGCTGATCCTACCCGCAAGATGAGCAAGTCCGCTGGAGAAAAACATAACATCAGCATATTTGCAGATGAGAAGAGGCTGCGCAAGCAGATTGGCAGTGCCGTTACAGATAGTGGTGAGCCTACATCAGAAATGAGTCCTGGCCTTGCCAATCTCTTTCAACTCCTCAAGGCCGCTAACAACCTTACCGCCCACGATGAGCAGATGGCAGCCTATACGAGTGGCGCACTCAAATACTCAGAATTAAAAGGCATCGTCGCAGACACCCTTGTAGGCCTCAATCGGGAATTTGTAGAAAAGAAGGAAGCCATTACCGCAGATAAAAAAGCAATCAAAAATCAGATAAAAGCCTCTAGTGCAGAAATCCGAAAAAGAGCACAAGCAACCATCCGAGAAGTCAAAGATCTCTGTGGTCTTAGCAATGTAAAATTCTAAGCTTTATGAAAATATTTTGTATCGGTCGCAACTATATAGACCACGCCAAAGAACTCAATAACAAAGTACCCAAGAAGCCCTTGGTATTTATGAAGCCACCTACAGCACTCACTTATAATAAGATGGTGCCTTACCCTACATTTTCTAAGTCCGTCCATTATGAGCTAGAGCTGGTCCTCCATATATCAAAAGGTGGCAAGGACATCAAACTCTCAAAAGCCAATAAACATATAGGTGCCATAGCTATAGGCATAGACTTTACAGCTAGAGATATCCAAGCAGATTGTAAAGCTAAAGGACATCCCTGGGAGATAGCAAAGGGATTTGACAACGCTGCGACTCTGAGCCCACTCTATGCAGCTAGTGAATTTGATTTGGCTAGCACTAAGTTCTCCCTCAGCCTCAATGGTAAGCTAGTCCAATCGGGAGATACAAAAGATATGATTTTCAAAACAGATTATCTTGTTCATTACTTATCACAGTACTTTACTCTAGAACCTGGCGATCTCATATATACAGGAACTCCTGCTGGCGTAGGACCTATCAAGAAAGGCGATAAGCTGGAAGGAAGACTAGAAGACCGCTTGATTTTAGAAAATGTTATCGCTTAGAAGGTATTAATGCTCTAAAAGAAGCCAACTGCTTAGGTATTTTCAATAAAAATGAGACTTTTGTAGCATTCAAGTAATCAATAGTCAAAATACAGAACATGCCATATTTATTTACCTCAGAATCAGTCTCGGAAGGACATCCGGATAAAGTATCTGATCAAATATCAGATGCACTCGTAGATCATTTTTTAGCCTTTGATAAAAACTCAAAAGTTGCTTGCGAAACACTCGTAACGACTGGTCAAGTAGTACTTGCAGGAGAGGTCAAGACAAAGACCTACCTAGACGTGCAACAGATCGCCAGAGATGTCATCAAGAGAATAGGATATACCAAATCTGAGTATATGTTTGATGCAGACTCTTGTGGAGTACTCTCATCTATCCACGAGCAGTCACCAGATATCAACCAAGGTGTAGACAGAAAGGTCAAGAAAAATAGCTTTGAAGCAAAGGCCAATGCGCAAGGAGCCGGAGACCAAGGTATGATGTTTGGTTATGCAACCAATGAGACCGAGAACTATATGCCCCTAGCATTAGATCTCTCCCACAAAATCCTTATCGAATTGGCTGCAATCAGAAAAGAAGGTAAGGAAATGACCTACCTCAGACCTGATTCTAAGTCACAGGTGACTATCCAGTATAGCGATGACCATAAGCCAGAATCTATTGATACTATTGTTGTCAGTACACAACATGATGATTTTGCAGCAGAAGAAAAGATGCTTAAAAAAATCAAGGCTGATGTCAAGGCCATCGTTATACCGAGAGTAAGAAAAAAAGTAAAAGCTTCTGTCAGAAAGTTGCTAGATAAAAGTAAGATTACTTATCACGTTAATCCTACTGGTAAGTTTGTGATAGGTGGACCACACGGCGATACAGGCTTGACAGGAAGAAAGATTATCGTCGATACCTATGGTGGCAAAGGTGCTCATGGTGGTGGTGCATTTTCAGGAAAGGATCCTTCAAAAGTTGATAGATCAGCAGCTTATGCGACAAGACATATTGCTAAGAATCTTGTGGCAGCAGGAATTTGCGAGGAGGTGCTTGTACAAGTATCTTATGCTATTGGTGTAGCCAAGCCTACAAATATCTATATCAATACCT
>CALFUU010000089.1 GCA_937929835.1 uncultured Saprospiraceae bacterium
TGGCAAGAGTATTTTCATGTGTTAAAAACAAAAAGATGTACGAACCATTTATAGTATGAAATCTTAACACATTTCACTTGCCTAAGTTATAGAAATCGTTTTTGTTTCAAGACAAAAATGAACGCCGGCCGGCGAGGCAAATGACTAATTGCTTGGTAATCATTTGGTTAGTAAACTTATGAGAACAAAAAGAGAATGTGAGATTCTAATAAAATCATCAGTAATGCAGATATTCGTATGGGACGTTTTATTATCCGATTAGTAGATTAATTTTCTTTCCTAAGCCCGTCTCAAATATTCTATAAAGTGTAGATAGTTGTATGTCACATTTTCCATTTTCAAGCCTGGATATGTAACTCTTTTTTATACCTACTTTTTCAGCGAGTTGTTCTTGGGTTAGATTAGCTTCTTTTCTAGCCTCTTTAAGCATTTCACTGATTACAAAATACTGAGCTCTTTCTTCAAAGGCGTCTCTATTTTTTGTTCCAACCTTTCCATATTGTACATCTAATAGTTCATCAAAATTCTGAGTTTCTGATAGCTTTTGTTTTTTAGTTTTTGTCTTGGAAGTACTCATATTTTAATTTAAGGGCTTTTTGAATTTCTTTTTTACTAGTCTTTTGGGTTTTCTTTTGGAAAGCATTGAACAGCACAATTATTTTACCTTTATCAAAGCAGCAAAATATCCTATATGTATTCGATTTTACATCAACTTTTATTTCATACAAACCATTGGTGCCAGTCAAGTGTTTCAGGAACTTTTGAGGTATATGCTCTACAGTTCTAATCACTTTAAAAACATATGCTATTTTTTCCTTAACGCTTATTGTTTGTTCTGCGTAAAATTTAGGTAGTTGCTCTTCATAGAAATTCCACTACAAAAAACACCCTATCTCCGCATCCAGCGCATCAATATCTCTCATATAAAGTTGGCCGATAACCTCATAGAGCCTGTGGCGGTTGTGTTTGCCGTCATTGTATAAATCTCTACAACGTGTGAGGCTCTGCTCCGCTTCTGCGGCTTGGCCAAGCATAAACTGGGCAAAGGCCAATTGATAATAGAGGTCTGCAGTAGGGAAGCCGTGCTCAAGTCCTTGACTAACATCTGCGATGGCTTGCTCATAGTCTTGTTGTTCGTTAGAGATCATCGCGATATAGAGAAAGGCTGTGTTGTCTACTTCTGTGGAGCCAGTTTTTTGAGATTCTGTTGTGTAATATCTATTGAAATACTCCTTGGCTCTATCATAATTTTTTAGTCCTAAGTAGCAGAGGCCTCTCATATAATCTACGGATAAGGCTTTTCGGTTGATGTAGATGTAGTCGGTCTTATCTACCGTTAGCGTATCCGTCAAGTCAAAATCATAAAGTGCTCCTGCATAATCTCTAAAGAAATGTAACTTGTTCATGCCTCTCAGCGGGCCAGACTCTTGAGGGTGTAGTTCTATGGCCTTTTCTATATAGTTGTGCCATTCATCATAGAGCCCTCGATGCAGGTAGGGTGCAGAGAGTTGCGTCCAGGCTTCTTCATTGCGGGGATCAAGACGACAAGCTTTTTCTAAGATTTTCATTTTTTCTGGACTACCGCTCTCTAGGATTTTGGAGAGGCTGATGTAGTTGGCTGCCAACTTGCTCCGCTCGGTCATATCCAGATGGCGATAAGTTTCATTGCTCAAGTTGTCGCAAGCACATAACACTACAAGTAACAAAATACTAAGGCAATATTTCCAGCAGTTCTCCATTGTCGATCTTGAAAGTTAAATGTGTAAAACTGTCATACGTACTGTCTCCGTGGGTGAAGGGATGCCATAGCGTAATGGCCTTGGTTAATCCCAATAGATGTTGTACCAGTTCTGGATTAAAGGATTTTTTCTCGTAATCCAGTCCTAATGACTCTACCTCAAAGGCGCCCGCTACACCCTTGCAGTTTATAATAAATCTAACAGTAATATAGCCGCTTTGATTGACGATGCCTTGGTTGTCAAATCTCTCGTTGTAATATAATCTCAGGGAATCCTTACCAGGAGGATACTTGTAGATCCAGTCTCGGTTCCAAGCGGTATAGTGAGGAAAGAGCTTTTCTTCATAGCACAACTCAAAGTCATCCCTTGCTCCACTTATATCTATGTGGCCGACCTGATGTCGGTGCGGATTGACGATATAGTAATCGCAAGACCCTAAACTCACAGCACCAATAAGCAGAAAGAGATATCTCATAAAATACAAGATTACAACTATGCTCGTGGAATTATGTAGTTAAGGCTTGTTCTTAGACTGTTGTTAACATTCCGTAGGCAGTCGGATATCTCCAGCATTTATTATTGATACATTTACATACAACAATTAGGATAGATGAAACGCATAGCGATCGTAGGAGGGGGACCTGCAGCATTGATGTTGTCTGCACAGATAGATACTGAGAAGTACAAGGTGACGCTATATGAAAAGAATAAGGCTGTGGGCCGTAAGTTCCTTGTTGCTGGCGTAGGCGGGCTTAATCTGACTTATGATACTGATACTGATGACCTTGTCAAGCATTATTCTCCTAGCGCCTTTATGGCGCCGATAATCCAACAGTTCACTATTCGAGAATTGCGACAGTGGTTGTATGATCGAGGTATTGATAGTTATGCCGGGTCTAGCCATCGGGTGTTCCCAGATGAAGCGCTCAAGCCGATAGATGTGCTCAATAAGATTGTACATCAAGTGGTGAGCAACAAGGTAGATATCCTGTACGAACATAAGTGGATAGGATGGGGTGAGGATGGTCAGTTATTATTTGAAGGCGAGGAGGTTATCACTGCTGATTTAGTTGTCTTTGCACTGGGAGGAGCAAGCTGGAGTGTAACAGGTTCTGATGGAAAGTGGGCTACGTTGTTTGAGCAAAAGGGTGTTAGGATAGAAGAACTGCGAGCTGCCAACTGTGCTTTTGCGGTTGACTGGGACGAGACATTTATAACAGCACATCAAGGGAAGCCCCTCAAAAATATTGGGCTACAATTTCAAGATCATTACAGTAAAGGGGAGCTCGTGCTGACGACCTTTGGATTAGAAGGCAATGCCATCTATGCCATGAGTGAGTCCTTGCAGAATTCATTATCTGCGGGTAAGGATACCGTTGTCCATCTCGATCTCAAACCGTCAATGACGACTGAGCAACTTTTGACCAAGTACAAAAAATCTAAGCGCTCTAAAGTAACCGAGATACTACAGAAAGATCTCAATCTAGATCGAGCGAGTATAGGTTTGCTCAAGCAATACTCTAGTCGTGAGACTTTTCTCAATCCAGAACTGTTGGTTGCCTTAATCAAAGCTGTGCCCATTAAGTTGTTAGCTTCTGATGGACTAGACAAGGCCATCTCGAGTCTTGGTGGAATTGCAGTTGAGGCAATGGATGATAATTTTCAGCTACACAAATTACCGCACACTTATGCGATAGGGGAGATGGTCGATTGGTATGCGCCGACGGGTGGCTATCTATTGCAGGGTTGCTTTAGTATGGGGTATGTGTTGGCGGAGCATCTTAATGGGCTATAGTGGAGTAGGTTCTGGTTGACGATATTTTTTCAAACCATCTTTTATATAAAAACAATCTCAAATATGCCTGCTTTCAAATTCAATCACATAGCACTTGCCGTCAAGGATGTCAAAGAGTCTGTTGGCTTTTATCAAAAAGTATTTGAGTTTGAGGAAATCCCTAATACGGCGTCCAATTCCAAAACGAGATGGTTATCGATGGGAGATGGCCTCCAGTTGCATCTTATTCCGCGTCCCAAGGCAAAAACCAAAATCGTCAAGGCCGTTCACTTTGCAATATCGACGGATGACCTAGAAGGATTTATAAGGCATCTTGATGCCTTGAGCATTAGCTTTTCTGATTGGCAAGATCAACCCAATGAAATTTATGTTAGACAAGATGGCATCCGACAGATTTATTTTCAAGATCCCAATGATTATTGGGTTGAAGTTAATGATGACGTCTAAGCAGTAGTTTCTTTCTGCCTGTACCTCACGCCAACTGCTTCTGCAATTCTGTCAACTCTTCCTGAGTCAAATCTCTCCACTTTCCTACTGGTAGATCATTGATGTTGATGTGCATAATGCGGACCCGCTTCAGTGTCACAACTCTGTAGTCACAGAACTCTACCATACGGCGTATCTGTCTGTTGAGTCCTTGGGTGAGGATGATTTTGAAAAGATTTTTTTTGAGGCGTTGGACTTTGCAAGGCTTGGTTTTGGTGCCGAGCATCGGGATGGGTTGAGACATGCGCTCTATAAAAGCCTCGGTGATCGGTTTGTTGACAGTGACGATGTATTCTTTTTCGTGTTGGTTTTCTTCTCTTAGGATTTTGTTGACGATGTCCCCATCATTGGTGAGGAGGATGAGGCCAGTTGATGGCTTGTCTAGACGGCCGATAGGAAAGATCCGTTGAGGGTGATTAACAAAATCGATTATGTTGTCTCTGTCCTTCAGGTCTGTAGTGCTGGTAATGCCGGGTGGCTTGTTGAGCATTATATAGACGTGCTTGGGTCTGGACTTGATGGGTTGGCCATCGAGTAAGACTTCATCGCCTGTCTCGACTCGATTGCCTTTGACGGCGACTTGGCCATTGAGCCTCACCCTGCCCGCATCTATCCATTTGTCTGCTTCTCGGCGTGAGCAGATACCGGTGCTACTGATATATTTATTGAGGCTTATAGAGTCGGTTGACATAGGCGTATGATGAGGTCCAAAAATACACCTTAACGACTTAGGCTGTATTGTTTGATCTGGGGTAATTATTATCGACAAGAACTCACTTATATTAGAGACAAAATTTACTCTAATGATGAATATCGCCTTATTACTCTTGATGCTCTTGTCTTGCAGCCTCTATAGTCAGGTCAAGGAAGCACCTATTGTCTCAGAAGGGGAGGGTCCATTTAGCCAGTTGATCATCAGAGGGGCTATCCTCATAAATGGGGCAGGCGCACCGCCCATCGGACCTGTTGATGTTATCGTAGAGAATAATATTATCAAGGATATCAAGGTGGTAGGCTATCCCGGCGTAGAGATCAATGAGGACAGACGACCTCCACTAAAAGAAGGAGGCCACGAGATAGACGCCGAAGGTATGTATCTCCTTCCAGGTCTTATAGATATGCACGGCCACATAGGCGGTAAATCTCAGGGGGCCGATGCAGAGTATGTCTTCAAATTGTGGATGGCGCACGGCATTACGACCATCCGAGATCCTTCTTGTGGCAACGGTCTAGATTGGGTGCTTGAGCATAAAAAACTGAGCGCTAAAAATAAAATTACAGCACCGAGGATACTGGCTTATACGGTTTTTGGCCAAGGCAGTAAAGAGCCAATCAGCACCCCAGAACAAGCCCGCCAATGGGTGCGGCAAAATGCACAGAATGGTGCTGATGGCATCAAGTTTTTTGGTCTAGCCCCTAAGCTCTTCGATGCGGCCCTCCGAGAAAACAAAAAGCTCGGCTTGCGCTCGGCTTGTCACCATGCACAACTGGAAGTCGCCCGATGGAATGTCGTCAACTCTGCCGAAGCAGGGCTTACGACTATGGAGCATTGGTATGGGTTGCCGGAGGCACTCTTCGAGAACCAGCGCATCCAAGACTATCCTGTGGACTATAATTATCAGAATGAGCAGCATCGATTTGGTGAGGCGGGTCGATTGTGGAAGCAAGCCGCAGCACCGTACTCTGACCACTGGAATAAAGTGATGGATCAATTATTGGAGTTGGATTTTACCTTAGATCCGACCTTTAATATTTATGAGGCGAGTCGAGACCTGCATCGAGCGCGGCGTGCAGAGTGGCACGAGTTGTATACGGTGCCAGATTTGTGGCGTTTTTATATGCCGAGCAAAATATCTCACGGCTCTTACTGGCATTACTGGGGGACAGAAGAGGAGGTGGATTGGAGAGACAATTACAAACTCTGGATGACCTTCGTCAATGAATATAAGAATAGAGGCGGTCGGGTGACGGCAGGTTCCGATTCTGGTTTTATATTTCAGCTGTATGGCTTTGGGTACGTCCGTGAGTTAGAGTTGCTGCGGGAGGCAGGCTTTCATCCCCTTGAAGTAATCCAGTCTGCAACTTATAATGCAGCAGAAGCGCTCGGATTAGAAGATGAGATAGGCAGCGTAGAAATCGGTAAGAAAGCCGACCTTATCTTGCTCAAAGAGAATCCCTTAAAAAATCTCAAATCTCTCTACGGCACAGGCGCTATAAAGTTGACAGAAGACAACGAGATCGTCCGTGTAGGTGGTGTCAGCTATACCATCAAAGACGGCGTCATCTACGATGCTAAGCAACTGCTCCGCGATGTCAAGACAATAGTGGATGAGGCCAAGGCTGCAGAGGATTTTAAGATCAATCAGCCAGGGATGGATGCATTGTTTGAGAAGTATGAGCGGTAGTTACTACTGCTTTACACATTTCTCAAAAACTCAAGAATCCTTTTCTTCTGTTTTTTGTGTTGCCAGATGTGGAGTTCTATGAGGGCAAACCATTCCTTGGTATTGATGTCTCCAAACATAGGATGATATTGCTTGTTGAGTTTGGTGCTTTGATGGAGTAGAGGTTCTAGATCGTTGACCTCCTTTATAAACAATTTAAAATCTTGAAGTAGATCACTTTTCTGCCGTTTCTGTGGTGTAAAATCAGAAACGAGTGGCTGCGGAAAAGTTTCCATTTTCATCTTTATATTTTTCCTAAGACCCAGGTTGAAAACCGCGAGGCCATATTTGTTTTTTCTTTTCTTCCTCGCAGCTTCAGAAGTCAAACTTTTTTGCAAGTTGGGTATCTGATAAGTTCTGGTGACCCGCATTATGTGGTCGTAGACTTCAGCGAGCGACCACGACTTTTCTGATGGATTGATGAAGAGCTGCATCTCGTCGAAATCCTCAAGATCTTTTAGCCAAATCTTGATTTCTTTATTAAATTGAGCTAGTAGTTTTGTGGTATTCAAGTTGGTATAGGCATTTGTAACCCAATTATAATCAAAGGAAGTCTAAATATCTATTTTGATTTTGGTGTCTATTAGAATAGACTTGTGCTAAAGCGTTTTTCTGGAAGCAAGCACATAGTCAGCAGCTATTTAAATTAGATGCCAACCCTCCTGAGCTTCCTGCACTAATAGAAAGCCAAGGAGAGTTGGACACTAGTTATTTTATGTGAAACAACATCAACCCTAAGTCTCGCAATCGCGTATCGCCTGGACACTTACATTTGATGTCTTCGAAGTAAAATTTATCGGAGGTCTTGGCCTTCTGCACGAGCGCAGTGGCCTCGCTTGTGTATCTGCCACCCTTATTGATGACAACTGTAGCATCTCCTCTTTTGGGTACTCTGACCAATATGAATTCTTTGATGTCGCAGCTGGCCTCAAAGTCAAAGTTTTCCAGTACAGCAAAGAGGCCTTTTTGTAGTTTGAATTCTCCTCTGCTCATAGAGCCGCCCTTAGATTTTGAAAGTTGTGGGATGGGATCAGGTATTCTTTTGACTCTAAATTCTTTGGTGACATTCATCCCTTCGGCAATGACATTTACCTTGGCTGTTTCATTTTTGCCTGTAGGTGTCTTTACATTGACGACAAAGGAGCCGTTTGCTGCTTTTTTGATCGAGCCACCACCTGCACCACTCATATTCACTTGAAGTGTGTTGGAGTTGGTGCCTGCGGCAGAAATTTCTACAGGATTGTCTACACCGATATAGAAGACATTCATTTTAGTGGGTGAGATAGCTACGGATCTTTCGCCGACTTCATAGGTGAAATTTTTCTTGTAAGTTGATGTCTTCTCTGTTACAGGGTTGTAAACTTTTGCCACAGCAGTGTAAGTTTGTGGACCTGGCGTGGAGGTGTTGATGGTGTATTGCCCTATGCCGCTTCTGTCTACCTGTAGTGGACGACCATTGATGGAGAGTTCGACTTTGGTTCTCGAATCTGAGCCAGCGGAGGCTGTCAGAAAAACATCTGCAGTATAAGGTTCTCCTTTGATGACATAAGATTTTTTTGGTGCAGCCACTACAGTAAAGTCACCAAAGACGACATCTTCTTTTCCGATGCCTACTTTTTTACCAAGGTAGTTTAGAACTGCAGCTTCAGTAGATTTGACGTCGTTAATGTATTTGTTGAAAATTGGGATGACCGCTTGTACTGGCATGTATTCGAAATTCATATGAGACCAGCTGGCTTTACCTGCTTCTTTCCAAGTGCTGTCATCGATGTTGATAGCAATATTAGGTCTGAAGTTGTCTATGTCTTCTTTGTCTATGTAGTTGGCAATGTTGCTCTTAAAGGCGAGTAATTTTGTTCTCAGTTCTTCTCCTATACCATCGACAAGACCTTCCTCTATTGGGTTATCAACAAGAATCCTGGTTGTTACATCTGTATTCTTTTCTCCAACCAAGGCTTCTGTGTATTGCTGAGTATCTGGGTCCAGCACAAAGCCTCCAGATTCTGCTATTAGAGAGTCTTTGATGGCGCTGATGTAGTCAGAAAGCAATTGTGCTTCTTTGCGAATAGGCTCCACTCTGTCAGCATATTTTTGAAAGGAGGGTTTGGCCTTAGCTGCTTCATAGATGGCCTGCTGCATTGGTTGGTTGCTCGAGTCTAGGGCCAAGTTGGATTGTACTAGTCCTTGATCTAAAACTTTAAAGGCATTAAATATTTCTGCTGATACATTGAGCGCTAACATAGCGGTGAGCACCAAGTACATAATATTTATCATCAGTTGTCTGGGTTCCTTTGGTATAGACATAGTTTGTTTTTTTAGTTGTGAATAAATGATAATAGTGCTTCCCCATAACCTTTGGTAATAGGCATAGGTGTCCTGTCAAATCTCCAGCACTGGGAGAATTTGAGTTAAAGGCTGGTCAGTCTAGGCCATAGACGTTTAGCCTTTTACGATACGTAGAAAGAAAAAATCTTGTGTATAGTCTTAATAGACTTGTTGGCTGTACCCTACAGCAAATGATTTTTGCCGATAGGTCAGGATGGCCTAAGGAAAGGGAGATAAAATTGGTATGGTATACATTTTTTAACTGATTTGAATTAAAGAATCAGACCAACCTATATTGGTCCATTATTACCCAATGTTTGGCGAGAAGTGCACTGAGTTGATCACATAATGCCCTATGTTGATTGCGCTACATTGTGCCTCTCTTAAATTTAACTTGATTTTGAACCTTAAATTGTTCAGCTAAGAAAATTTATTTTGGACTGACTTTTTTGTGGAGGGAGTTCTTTGCAAGTGAATTGTGTGAAGTATGTTTCCATAACTCAAAAAATTATTGATGCAACAACGACTTTGAGAAATTAATTTTTTAAAGGCGTTGCCTAAAAGAAATTAGCGTATCACTAAAACGTCTCCACTAAAGGGATAAATGTTGCCATCTATTAATTCTATTTCTAAGAAATAAGTGTAAACGCCTTGAACTGCGGGCTGACCATTGATTCTGCCATCCCA
>CALFUU010000090.1 GCA_937929835.1 uncultured Saprospiraceae bacterium
GCATTGGAGTTTCAGTATATCCTCTGGAGTCTCGGTGTGCATATAGATTTTAGCATGGCTGTCTACTTGGAGGTCGCCACTTCTTTTTTGCGGAGTGTAATGGCCTTTATTCCAGGGCAGGTCGGTGTAGAGGAGTATGGTAATAAATATTTTCTCTCTATGCTCGGCATTACTGATGATAAGATCTGGGTGACGGTCAGCATTATCAGGCGACTCCGTCAAGTCTTGTGGATGACAGTGGCCATCATTTCTTATTTCTGGTATTTCAGAGCCAGTCCATCGACTTCTTTTCATAACGCTAAAAATTTTTCGGATGGCCGTCTTGTTCATTAGTCATAAGTATCCGCCGTCATTGGGTGGGATGCAGAAGCAGTCATACGAGCTCATCACAGGCTATGCGCATCAGCATAAAACCTATAAGTTGGTATATGATCAGCAGAGTTCTATAATCTTTTTCTTTCTGAAAATGTTTTGGGTCGTGCCACGTCTTTTGAGGCAGCATCCTGAGATACAACTCATCCACTTCAATGATGGTGTATGTGCTGTCTGCTGTGCTTGGATGAAACTCTTTAGGGACAAGGCCCTCGTCGTGACGTATCACGGTTTGGATTTGGTCTTTCCCAATGTCATCTACCAGAAGGTGATACTGCCTTTTATGAAAAAATGTGATGGGGTGATTACGGTAAGCGATTATACAAGAACAGAATGCCTTAAGCGAGGCTTCTCTCCAGAAAAGGTACATGTCGTCAAAAATGGTGTAGACTTATCTGCAGAATATACTGTCGCAAAAGTAGATCCACTAGTGAAAGAGCAAGTGCGCTTATTAAAACAAAAGCAGCAATCTTTTATGCTGGCAATAGGCCGCCCTGTCAAGCGCAAAGGCTTTGTGTGGTTTCTAGAAGAAGTTGTCTTTAAAATGAAAGCCGAAGGCGCTTTTATATTAGTAGGCCCTTATCCACAACATGGCCCCTTGCATCGATTGCTTCAATTTTGTCCCGCAATACTCAGGAAGCAGATAGAACTCTTTTTTGGGATGAGTACGGAGCACCATCAATTAGACACATTAAGTCAATCATTAGACAATAGCAATAAATTTATTTGGTATAAAAACCTCAATCACGATTCTAAACTTTATCTGTTAGAGCACGCATCATTTCTCGTGATGCCCAATGTAAAAGTGATAGGAGATATGGAGGGCTTTGGGCTGGTTGCGCTAGAAGCCAACATACACAATACGCCTGTACTAGCTGCAGATATGGAAGGTATAACGAGTGCAGTTATACCCAACAGAAATGGATGGTTATTGGAGTCCGAAAATCCTGAAGCGTGGATAGCAGGCGTAGAAACTTATCTCAACGAACCACCTCAGCTATCACCCAAGGCTTTCGTCATTGATAATTTTGGTTGGCAAAAAATGGTGGACGATTACGCTATAACTTTTAATAACATCCTGACACTAAAACAAGTCGTATGAGAAAATTGAAAATTGCTTTCTTCTCTGATATGTTGGTCAGAGATTATGATGGGTGTATGCGAACGATTTTTCATATTCTAGATCGACAGCCAGGGTCTGTAGAGATAAAATTCTTTACAGGTAGGGATGCGGTAAAGGGATTGGATCACCCCTATATGGGTATACCAGAAATGAAAATTCCTTTCAATTCGGATTACAATATGGCTCTACCGTCTATCGTATCCGATAAGCTTAATAATGCCTTAGATAATTTTGCCCCAGATGTTGTGCACGTCACCTCTCCTTCTCGGCTAGGACACTTTGCAGTCAGCTATGCTAAGCGTAGTGGGGTTCCAGTCAGCACCATTTACCATACCCACTTTTTGTCTTATATGGATTACTATTTTAGCAAGGCAAGATTTCTGATGCCACTGGCCAAGAAATTTGTTACACGACAGACAAAGAATTTTTATAATTCTTGCAATCTGGTTCTCGTCCCTACAGAGGAGATGCGGGCAGAATTAGCTCATCTCGGAGTAGCCACTGAGAAGATGAAAATTTGGCAGCGTGGTCTTGATCATACAATATTTAATGCTGATAAAAGTGCGCCATCTAAGTTGTCTCTGCTTACAGGTAATGGGAAGCCCAATTTGCTTTTTGCAAGTAGATTGGTATGGGAAAAAAATCTCAAAACCTTAGTCAATATCTACAAAGCAATAGAATTAAAAGGCCACCCTTATAACCTGATTGTCGTTGGTGATGGCGTCGCTGCTTCGGAGATCAAGAGTTTGATGCCGCGTGCTTATTTTCTGGGGAAGCAACCCCAAGAGGAACTGGCAGCGATATACGCGTCTTCTGATGTGTTTGTTTTTCCTTCTGTAAGTGAGACTTACGGCAATGTTGTCGTCGAAGCAATGGCTTGTGGTCTGCCTTGTGTAGTCGCTAATGGGGGAGGCTCTAAGAGTTTTGTCACCAATGGCGTCAATGGTTATAGTGTCAGTCCGTATGAGGCGAAGGCTTATCTTGAGAAAGTAGACTTGCTGATACAGTATCCAGCCCATTATATGTCGGTAAAAGCTGCCGGCATCCAATATACCGCTGATCTCAGTTGGGATAGACTGGTGGATAGGTTTTATAAACAACTAGGAAGATTGAGGAGGGGCGAAATATACTGTGCTGCTTAGAAGCAATGAGGATTATTGCGTAGGATTTGTACCTTCATAGTAAACAATAATTTATCTTTTACTATGGATAACCCACTTGAAACTTACTACTCCGAAACCGACGAACATCAAGAATACGAAACCGGCGAGCGCTGTCATATTATAGAGCTACTCAATCAACCAGACGACCGCAGTCAATCAGTAGCGCGGGCACGCGTAGAGCCAGGGGTTACGACTGCGTGGCACCGACTCAAAGACACTTCGGAGTGCTATTACATACTATCTGGTCGAGGTGTCGCTCAGATAGGTGAGGACTTAGAGCAAGAAATGCAGCCACACTCGATTATAAGGATTCCAGCCAATACCGCTCAGCGCATTTCCAACGTAGGAGATGAGGACTTAGTATTTCTTTGTTTCTGTGTTCCAGCCTTTTCTGTGGAAAATTACGAGTCTGTGGAGTAGCAATTATTATCTTAGGGTCACTCACATAAAAATTTCTACATATGAAGACCCTGCTTATTGCTCTATTCTTGCTCATAGCTTATGGTACGGAGGCACAAACTCCATTGATGGAGGATGCACGTATGTACGATCTCATTGATGCTGTCAGTGCTGATCGTATCGGTGCGGATGTCACCCGACTGGCAGAATTTGGTACACGACATACTTTATCAGATACCCTCTCTGAGACACGAGGTATAGGTGCAGCGCGCAGATGGATCAAGGCGGAATTTGATAAAATATCTGCAGACTGTGGTGGTTGTCTAGAGGTCAAGTACCATCGAGGGCTGGCCAAGGCTGGGGAGTCACCAAGAATTCCTGAAGACACGTGGATCGTTAATGTTATTGCGATAAAGAAGGGGACAGTTCATCCTGATCGCTATGTGGTGATGAGTGGTGATATAGACAGTAGAATTTCTGATCCACTCAATGCCACTGACGACTCACCTGGGGCCAATGACAATGCCTCTGGAATGGCGGGTGTCATCGAGGCGGCTCGTGTACTGAGTCAATACGAGTTTGGCAGCAGTATTGTTTTTGCAGGGTTGTCTGGAGAGGAACAGGGTCTTTTTGGCGGTAAGTTCTTAGCGGCTGATGCACAGGAGTGGGGATGGGATATCGCGGCTGTACTTAATAATGATATGATCGGCAATATAGAAGGTGTCGATGGTGTGATAGACAATTCATCGTTCAGAGTATTCTCGCAACCGGGTCCCCCTAAGCCCACAGAGCAACAGCAGATATGGAATCGTTTCTATGGCGGAGAGGTGGACGGCCCCTCGCGACAGCTCGCCCGCTATGTAGATAAGATGACGCAGCAGTATATGACCAATCTCAAGGCGACAATGATCTATAGGTTGGATAGATTTGGTAGGGGAGGACACCATCGACCATTTAATGACGCTGGTTTTCCAGGAGTTAGAATTATGGAAACCCACGAGAATTATAATCGCCAACACCAAGACATCAGAGAAGAAGATGGTATTGCGTATGGAGATGTGTTGTCGGGCGTAGATTTTGACTATGCTGCAAAACTGACCGCTGTCAATGTGATCTGTCTAGCGGGATTGGCGTGGGCACCCAAGCCACCACCCTTTGTGATGATCGGTGGGGTGGTAAAGCCGAGCACGACACTTAAGTGGGATCCTGTTGATGATCCTAATTTGTTAGGTTATAGAGTATACTGGAGAGATACGACTGCGCCACAGTGGCAGTACAGCCGATGGGTAGGAAATGATATGCAAGTCACCTTGGAGAATATTATTATAGACAATTACCTCTTTGGTGTATCTGCCGTCGGGAAAGATGGAAATGAGAGTGTAGTGGTGTATCCGCGGACGCTGATGCCAAGGGGCTAGGACTATCCATTGTGTCGTTTTTATAACATTAGGATTTATTCTGAATGAAGTTAAAATACTGAGAGCAATTCTCCATTTCTCTAAGCTTGAGAATATAATGAACTTCACAGAAATCAGAGAAATCCAAGCCGCCTGAGTCAATAGTTTTATTGAGATACCGACCTTCATAACCATTGTAGGTGTCCACAAGACTTGTAGCTAAGTCCCAGATAGCTTTGATTTCTTCATCTTCTATAATATTTTCCCAATCGATACTATCAGGTGTAGCGAACCCAGGGCTACCATTATGAGCCGTATTTCCATCTGGAATTTTAAAATAATCACTGTTCATTTTTACGAAGGTTAGATCATCCTTACTTGTCTCTTTTTCATTCCAGTCACTATGCTGGACTATTTTAATTCTTTCCTTTGTATTTATTCGGTGCATGTTATTTTGAACTTTGGTTATTAAGCTAGAGGAGAAGTCCGACTGCCCAGCCTCTGCTATCCAGATGTTGCCACCCTTCTTAAGCACTTTTCTAATTTTGAGGTAAACATCATCTAAGGACTTCTCATATTGCGTATGTGCATCACTCCAATCATCATCTGCAAACGCTAAACTGAATAAAGAATTGGGCGGAACGTATTTCCCTTCTTGAGTGCCATAAGTTCCAGCTACAGCATAGAAGTCTAGGTTTGAAAAATTTGGAATTCGAATAAGCGAAGCAAAAGCAGCTATTGAGTGGAGGTCATCAACATCTGTTTTACAATCATAGTTTAAGAGCAGAAAATCTTTTTTTTGATTAAATAGAGAAAGGTTGCTCTCTTGTTGCATTTCATTACGTATAACACAAGAATTATAAGTAGCGATTACAAGAATCAAAAATATTAATCTATTCATCATTTACTATTTTTTATGTCTAGAGCTCGCAATACTACACAGTATATATAGAAGTCTTAGTCTGTAACCTATTTGGAGTAGGTGTTATCTTGGCTTATCTGCGGTGTCTTCGTAATTACTTAGTTTTTCTCTTTATTAATTTTCAGGTATTCCAAAGGAGTTATAAATACTACGTTTTGTTTCTTTAGAAAAAGAACTATTTTCTTAAAGTCTTCTAATCGACTTATGTCTTCTGTCCAGCTTCTTGGATGGCCCTGAAGTATTAGAATTGGCTCCGATTGATATTTCAAATATCCTTCTTTGAATTTTTCAAAATCTGGGATATGGACAGGGTACTCAATATTCACCTCTTTGATTTGATTCAATAGAAACTTGTCTGTAGTAAAGCTTGTCTCTTTATATAACCAAATTTTTATTTCTGGCACTTTATTTAGTGCAGTTATTGTATGGACATCTGTAGAGTTGTAGGGCGCTCCAAAGGTGTGTAAGGTGATACCCAATTTTTCTTTTGCTAATCGCTGTGTCTTTGCTATACTCTCGCATTGGTCATCTAGCTCTTTTCCTCTGTACTCTCTTATTTCTAATTCACCAACCGTCTGTCTACAATGACAGAATCCGTGATGCCATATCTCATGTCCCTCATCATGTCGCATTTTGATCCACTCGAAATATTCCTGGTTGTCTTCTTCTAAAGAACTACCTATCAGGCCTATTGTTCCTATTACATCTTCTTCATTTAAGAAGTCCATCACCTGAGTCCATCCTTCATGGACAAGGTTGTCTTCATACCACAGATCGTCGAGCTTCAGAATTACGTATTGACTCTTAGACTGAGATCTATGCTTATTCACAACTGCACAAGATGTTAGAAATAGTAGAGAGATCACTATTGATATTTTCTGCATTACCATAGGCTTACGATCTAATATTGTTATCTAATTCAGAACTCCTTTTGTCACAAGCAAGCTCGTTATCACGTTATCACGGCCATTTTATTGTTGACAATATATTATACGATATGACTGTCTCCATACCGCTGTGGTTTGCTTTTTTCAAGGTTAGCCATCTACAGAGATGAAGGCAAGCTATAGGATGAAAGCGCTGAGAAGGAAGAAGATTAGCCAGTGCTCTCATTCAACTCCCAAGCCTTGTCTCTCTACTAGAAAATCAAAAGTCAACTCAAAGAGACCTTTATCGTTTACAGTAGCCGACCAAGCACCGTGCCCTTCTTCCACCAAAGGAACAAGTTCGTTATATATCCCCAAGTTGTTATAGATGCTTTCTAATTCCGTTGCCTCTGAAAACAGTACAGTAGGATCTAGTGTGCCGTGCGCAATAAATAACTCAGGATCATTGCCATCATATCGATCTAATCCAAATACAGATTCAAACAAATCCAATTTCACATTGCCACCCCAGAAATCAACGAGGCTTTTTACTTCGTAGGTTTCATTGAGGTTGGCAGTAGCTAGGGTAGGATCGTCTACTATGCTAATTTCGTCTCTGAAGTCTTCTTGATTGGAGATACCTAAGGCGATGGTCGTTATGGCTCCTGCTGAGGCACCTCCCACAGTAATGAAGTCGGTATTGAGTTGATAAGTATCTGTGTTGGCCACTATCCAGCGAAGGGCAGCTTTGGCATCTCTCTGGGCGGCATACATCGCTACGCTAGTCCGAGCATCGTCAGGCGTCTCAGCGTTTTGCATTGTAAATTCTAGCCATTCCTGAGGAGCTATACCTGTAAAATCTGTGCCCTGTAGATCACTTGTTGTTCTGTAGTCTACTGACGCAAAGACCCACCCACGAGAAGCAAAGTAATTACCCATTTCTATAATCTCAGGTTTTGTCTTGGTACCCCCTTGGAACCCTCCGCCATGTATGAACATAAAGATTGGGCGATTGGTAGAGGTATTATCAGGATAGTAGATATCGAGCAATTGAGGCATCGCTACTTTGC